>NZ_JNZR01000037.1:0-103757 GCF_000717585.1 Micromonospora globosa | reverse complement strand
GGGGTGGGGGTGGGGGTGGGGGTGGGGCGTAGGAGGCGGGCGCCCAGCAGCATCAGGAAGGCGGCCAGGAGCATCGCCGCGGCAGCAGTCAGCCACATCGCCGGGTAGCCCGCCGCGCCGGCCAGCGCGCCCAGGCCGAGCGGACCCAGGCAGCCGCCCGCGTACACCCCGGTCTGGGTGATCGAGGTGGCGGCGGCCGGGGCCTGCGGGTGGAGCCGGACCACGGCGAAGTTCATCAGCCCGGGCCAGGCCCAGCCCAGACCGAAGCCGAGCACCACGCCCGCTACCAGCGGCGCCGATCCGGCCACCGCGAGCAGGATGAGGCCGACCGAGCCGGTCAGCAGCATCCCGGCGATCAGCCCGACGTGCCCGCTGGTGCGCCGGTCGGCCAGCCAGCCGACGCCCACCCGGGCGAGCACGCACACCACGCTGCCCAGGGTCAGCGTCAGGCCGGCCAGGCCGGGGGAGAGCCCTCGCGCCGCAGCCGAGTCGACCAGGAACGTGCCGAGGGCGTTCGCCGCGGCTGCCGCGAGCGTCGCGGCCAGCCCGATCACCACGAGCGGGCCGGTGCCGCCGGGACCGCGACCGGAGGCGGTCCGGGCCCGCCGGTCCCGTCCGGCCCGGGGTACGGCCGGCAGCACGGCGAGCGCGGCCACCGCTGCGGCCACGAAGGCCCAGCGCCAGCCGGCGGTGAGCGCGACAGTGGGTACCGCCAGACCGGCCAGCAGCGTAGCGGCCGGTACGGCGGCCTGCTTCACGCCGAACGAGAGGCCCTGCCGGTGGGCGGGTACGTGCTCGGCCAGCGCGGCGTTGCTGGCGAGCTGCCCGAGGGCGTTGGCGGCGGCGCTGAGCGCCAGCAGCGCCACCAGGATCGGGTACGACCGGGCCAGCCCGGCCACTGCGAGCAGCGAGGCGGCGGAGAGCAGGATGGCGGCCCGGGCGACCGGGGCCGAGCCGAAGCGCTCGACCAGGGCGCCGGAGGGCACCGAGGCGAGCGCGCTCACGCCGAAGTAGATCGAGACGGCCAGGCCCAGCCCGGCCGGGCTGAAGCGGAGTTCGTCAGCGAGCTGGACGGCGAGCCCACCGACCAGGAAGACGGGCAGGACGCACACGATCGTGGTGAGGGTGGCGCCCGCGCCGACCGTGACGGCGTGGCGGGACGCCGGAGAGGCGACTCGCGAAACTGTTTCAGTCATCGCGAGCACACCTTACGCCCGGACGTTTTGGCTGCTCATCGTGTCCGTCGACACACGGTCTGTGTCCGGTCTTCTGGCATCCTCCATCCGAACAGGCATTTCGCACTCGGCCGGTTTTTCATATGGTGTAAGTCCCCGGCGGCGGAGGTGGTTGTGCGCGACCCCTTGGCGGAACCTTCGGACCTGATCCGTAGCGTGTCTCGCGCGCTTCGAGTGCTCGAGTCGGTCGGCCGTGCGCCGAGAGGGCTCACCGTGAAGCAGATCGCCCGGCGCTGCGAGCTGACCGTCGCCACCACCTACCACCTGGTGCGCACGCTCGCGTACGAGGGCTACGTGATCCGGCGCGAGGACGGGACGTACATCGTGGGGTTGGAGGTGGCCGACCGCTACCGCGAGCTGGTCACCGCGTTCCGGGGGCCGCCGGCGGTGGGCGAGGCGCTGCGCCGCGCGGCGTCGGACACCGGCTGGAGCCACTACCTCGGCCGTTTCGTCGGCGGGCAGGTGGCGGTGACCGCGTCCGCCGAGGGGCCGCGCTCGCCCTACATGGAGGACCTGGTGCCGGGCTTCGACGAGGGCGCGCACGCCACCGCGCTGGGCAAGAGCCTGCTCGCCACGCTCACCACCGAACAGCGCTTCCGCTACCTGCGCGAGTACGGCATGCGCCCGTTCACCACCGCCACCCTCACCACTGTCGAGGCGTTCGAGGCGGACCTGGCCGCCGGTGACCGGCGCGGCATGCAGCTGGAGCTGGGGCAGTTCCGGCAGGGCGTGGCGTGCGCCGCGGTGCTCGTCAGCCCGGACAAGGACATCGAGCGCCGGGTGGTGCTGGCCTGCGCGCTGCCGGCCGGCGAGATGATGACATCGGCCCGGGTGGTCCGCGCCAAGCTCCTCACCGCCGCGCGCGCCATCGCCGACGGGATCGCCTCCGAGAACTGACTCGCCGCGCGCCGATCCCCGCCGGGACCGCCTCCGAGAACTGACGAGGGGCCGCCGACCTGGTGGGTCGGCGGCCCCTCGCGGGGCGGTCCAGCGCCGGACCGCCCCCGGGGTGGGTCAGCTACCGACCGGGCCGCCGTCGAGGCGCCAGGTGACCACCACGCCGGGCTTGGCGAAGTCGCCGTCCGGCCAGGTGGAGGCGGGGTTCTCCACCGACGCGCCGGAAACCTCGCCGGGGTGCTGCACGGCCACGAAGACCGAACGGTTGTCGCCGGTGATGAACGGGCCGCAGGTCTCCGCGCCGAGCGGCACGGTGAGGAACTGCTTCAGGTGGCCCCGCTCCGGACCCTCGACGGCGGTGGCGAACAGGCCGTCGTTGCTGCCCAGCGCGTTGCCGTCGGTCGAGATCCACAGGTTGCCGGTGGCGTCGAAGGCGACGTTGTCCGGGCAGGAGATCGGGGAGACCTTCGTCTTGTCGTACCCCGCGAAGTAGGTCGAGGCGTCGGCCGGGTCGCCGCAGACGATCGGCAGCGACCAGGCGAAGGTCTCGGCGGTGTTGTCGCCGCGGTCCTCGACCAGCTCCAGGATCTGCCCGTGCTTGTTGCTGTTGCGCGGGTTCGCCTCGTCGGCGGGCGCCTTGCCGGCCTTGCCGCGGTCGCTGTTGTTCGTCAGCGCCACGTAGACCTTGCCGGTGAGCAGGCTCGGCTCGACGTCCTCGGGCCGGTCCATCTTGGTGGCGCCGACCTTGTCCCCGGCCAGCCGGGTGAAGGTGAGCACGTCCGCGGCGGTCATGCCGTCGACGTACGAGCGGTTGCCGCTGACCAGCTTGATCCAGCGGCCCCGGCCGCCGAACCCACCGTCGGCCGGGAGCTTGCCGGAACCGTCGATCTCGGCGGCCGGGCTGTCGCCCTCGATCTTCGCGACGTAGAGCGTGCCCGACTCCAGCAGCGTCAGGTTGTGCCGCCGCGCCACCGAGGACTTCCCCGGCATGAACTTCTTGTCCGAGACGAACTTGTAGAGGTAGTCGAAGCGCTCGTCGTCGCCCATGTACGCGACCACCCGGCCGTTGCGCGCCACGATGACGTTCGCGCCCTCGTGCTTGAACCGGCCCAGCGCGGTGTGCTTGCGCGGCTTGGCCTGCGGGTCGAACGGGTCGATCTCGACGATCCAGCCGAACCGGTTCGCCTCATTGGGGTGCTTGGCCAGGTCGAAGCGCTCGTCCGCCCGCTCCCACTTGCGGCTGCCGCTCGGGTGGCGCACGTCGGTCGGGATGCCGTACCGGGCCAGCTTCGGCTTCTGCTCCTCCGGCGCGCCGTCTCCGCCGACGAAGTACTGGTTGAAGTTCTCCTCGCCGGAGAGCACCGTGCCCCACGGGGTGACGCCACCGGCGCAGTTGTTGAGCGTGCCGATCACCGTCCGGCCCTTCGGGTCGGCGGCGGTACGCAGCCACGCCGAGCCGGCGGCCGGGCCGGTCAGCTCGAACTTCGTCGCCAGCGCCGTGACCCGGCGGTTGTACTCCCGCCGGCCACGCCGTACCGGCTGCCACTGCCCGGTGTTCTCCACCCGCTCCAGCTCCACCACGGACATGCCGTGCGCGGCCATCGCCACCCGCAACTGCTCCACTGTGAGCGCGTCCTGGCTGGTGAAGCCGGGGAACATGAGGTCCTCGTTGGTGTACTCGTGGTTCACCACGAGCAGCGCGCGCCGACGGTCGATCGGGAGCACCCCGACGAAGTCGTTGTTGTAGCCGAACTGCTTGGACTGGGCGGCGGCGGTCTGCCGGCCGAGGCTGAACGCGGGCGCGCCGGGCACGACCTCGTCACCCCAGCGGATCACCACGGAGTGGTCGTACCCGTTGGGGACCACGAGGGTGTCGAGCTTGTTCGGCGGGATCGGCTTGAACGTCAACGCGCCGCTACCAGGGCGGCCCGCGCCGGCGGGCGAGACCTCGCCGCCGCCGGGCACGGGCGGGGCGGCGGGCGCAGCGGCGGCCGGCGCGGCGCCGGCGAGCGCGCCCGCGGCGGCGCCGCCGAAGCCGAGCACCAGCGCGCCGACCGCGCCGGCCCGGACCACGCCGCGCCGGGAGATCTCGGTGTCGACCACGTCGCCGAAGTACGGGTTGTCGGTCGGGTTCGGCACCGGGTGGTCACACGCGTTGCCGCACCGGTACAGACAGGTCATCGCGTCGCGGCTGCCGTGGCGGGTGCCACCCAGCAGCGGAAGCAGGCGAGGCCGGTCGCTCATGAGGTGGAGCCTCCTGATCTCAACGTCGGAAGGCGCGCGGGCGAGACGGCCCGGGCGCTCACCCGCCGGACGCTGCCAGGGCACGGTGAGCGGGGATCGGCCCGGACCTGAACCGGACGTGAACAGCTCCGCGTTGACCTGCGGATGAACCGTTCGGCGTCACGGCACGTATGGAAGGGCGAACGCATCGCCGGTTTCCCCGCCGCCGGAAGCGAGGTACCGCCATCAGCGACCACGACGCCCAACTGCTGCGCGCGCTGCACGACGAGCATGCCGACGCGTTGTACGCGCACGCCCTGCGGCTGGTCAACGGCGATCGGCCCCGGGCCGAGGACCTGGTGCAGGAGACGCTCCTGCGCGCCTGGCGGCACCCCGAGTCGCTGGACCCGCGACGCGGCTCGGTACGCGCCTGGCTGTTCACCACCGCGCGGAACCTGGCGATCGACGCCTGGCGGCGGCGCTCGGCCCGGGTCGGCGAGGTCTACACGGACGAACTGCCCGAGACCGCCGAGACGGTCGACGAGACGGAGCGCGCGGTGGAGGCGTGGACCGTGGCCGAGGCGCTCAACCGGCTCAGCCCGACCCACCGGGAGGTGCTCGTCGAGTGCTTCTACCAGGGACGTTCGGTGGCGGAGGCGGCGGCACGGCTGGGCGTACCGCCGGGGACGGTGAAGTCGCGTACCCACTACGCGCTGCGCTCACTACGGTTGGCGCTGGCCGAGATGGGGGTGACCGGGTGACACGCTGCGAGTTCGCGCACGACGACGGGGCGTACGTGCTCGGCGCGCTCGCCCCGGCGGACCGGGTCGCCTACGAGCGGCACCTGGCCGGGTGCGCCCAGTGCCGGGAGGCGGTGGCGGAGATCGCCGTGCTGCCCGGCCTGCTGGGGCGGCTCGACCCGGCCGGGCTGGAGCAGTTCCTGGAGGTCGGGCCGGAGACGTCGCGGGTGCCCGCGCTGCTCGACGCCGCGCGCGAGCGCAAGCGCCGCGAGCGGTCCCGCTCCCGCCGACGGTACGCGCTGACAGCGCTCGCCGCCGCCGCGCTCGCCGTGCTGGCGGGCGTCGGCGTGGGACTCGTGCAGTCGCCGGCCGAGCCGACGAAGCCGCCGGTGGCGCTGGCCTCGATGCGGCCGGTGGCCGGGACGGTGCCGGTGCACGCCGAGGTGGGGCTGACCGAGACGCCGTGGGGCACCGAGGTCACCATGCACTGCGGGTACGACAGGCGGGCCGGGCACCGGGAGGCGTACACGTTCCGGCTGGTGGCGCACGGCCCGGACGGCGCGACGGAGCAGATCGGCTCGTGGCTCGCCGCCCCCGGTGACGACCTGCGCTTCTCCGGCGTCACCCGCTTCACCAAGGGCGAGCTGGTCCGCCTGGAGCTCCTCCGAGGAACAAACGCCCCCGTCCTGGCCTACGACCTGCGCTGACCCTGCCCGCCCGCTCTCCCCGTTGATCTTGCACTTGTGGCCCTCGGTGCGGGTGGTTCGCCCCTTTCGCCGGGGCGGTAAGTGCAAGATCAGCGGGACGGGGTGGGGGTGGGGGCGGTCGGGGTGCGGGCGGCCTGGCGGGTGCGGTGGGAGTGGCGCAGGGCGTCGGCGGTGAAGACCACCAGGGCGAGCCAGACCAGGGCGAAGCCGGCCAGCCGGGCCGGCGGCATCGGCTCGTGGAAGATCAGCACGCCGCAGCCGAGCTGGAGGATCGGCGCGAGGTACTGCAGCATGCCGACAGTGGACAGCGGCAGCCGGTTCGCCGCCCCGGCGAACAGCAGCAGCGGGATCGCGGTGGCGGTCCCGGCCAGCACCAGCAGCGCGGTGTGCCCGGCCGAGACGTGCCCGAACGTCGAGTCGCCGCGCGCCGACAGCCACCCCAGGTACGCCAGTGCGGGCAGCGCCAGCACCGCTGACTCGACGAACAGCCCTTCCGTGGCGGGCAGCGCGAGCTGCTTCTTGACCAGCCCGTACCCGGCGAAGCTGAACGCCAGGGTGAGCGCCAGCCAGGGCAGGCGGCCGTAGTCGACGGTGAGCACCGCGACCGCGAGCGCACCCACGCCGAGCGCCGCCCACTGGGCGCGGCGCAGCCGTTCCCGCAGCACCAGGACGCCGAACAGCACCGACACCAGCGGGTTGATGAAGTAACCGAGCGCCGTCTCCACCACCCGGTCGGAGTTCACGCCGTAGATGTACGTGCCCCAGTTGACCGCGATCAGCGCGGCGGCGAGCCCGATGCCGGCGAGCGCCCGGGGTCGCCGGGCCAGCTTGCGCAGGAAGCCGGCGTGCCGCGTGGCGGCCAGCAGCAACGCCACGAACGCCACCGACCAGAGGATCCGGTGCGCGAGGATCTCCACCGGCCCGGCCGGGCGCAGCAGCTTCAGGTAGATCGGGAAGAAACCCCAGATCAGGTACGCGCCGACGCCGTACAGGTAGCCGAGCCGGAGCTGGTTCACCGCTCCACCGTAAGTGGTGGATCCTTATCTTGGTCCTTATCGGTGACCGGCGTCACCCGCTGATCCAGCTCCATCCACCGATCCGCTGCGACCGGCTTGAAGCCGATCTTCGCGTAGACCCCGTGCGCGTCGAGCGTGGCCAGCAGGATCCGGCGTACGCCCAGCTCGTTCAGGTGGTCGCGGACCGCGCCGGCCAGCCAGGTGCCCAGCCCGCTACCCCGCTCGGCCGGGTCCACGTACACGTCGCAGAGCCAGGCGAACGTGGCCCCGTCGGTGACCACCCGGGCGACAGCGACCTGCCGTCCGTCACCCGGCCGGTAGACGCCGAAGCCGATCGAGCCGGTGAACGCGCGCGCCACCGTCTCCCGCTCCCGCCCCAGCGCCCAGTACGCGTCGGTGGAGAGCCAGACGTGCACCCGGTCCAGGTCGATCCGATCCGGGTCGGTGCTGATCTCGTAGCCGTCCGCGCGGGTCAGGGTGAACACCCGGCCGAGGCTAGTACCCCCGGCCGGGGCCCTCGCCAGCCAATTCCCTGCTGCTGGCCTGGTGGCCCCGGCCGGCCGCGAAGGCGGCCGGCCGGGGCCGGTGTCAGTCGCGGTCGAGGACGGCGCCGAGGATCCAGGTGACGATGCCGACGAAGAGCGCGCCCAGCACCGCCTCCGGCCAGAACCCGTCCACGTGGAAGGGCAGTCCGGCCTCACCGGCGATCCAGCTGGTGAGCAGGAAGAGCAGGCCGTTCACCACGAGCGCGATCAGGCCGAGGGTCAGCAGGTAGAAGCCGCACCCCACGGTCTTGATGATCGGCTGGAGCACCGCGTTCACCACACCGAAGATGACCGCGACGAGCACCAGCGTGATCACCGTCTCGGTGGCCGAGTCGGAGTCGAGCGAGATGCCCGGGATGAGCAGGGTGGCGAGCCAGAACGCCACCGCCGTCGAACCCACGCGAATCAGAAGACCCTTCAGGAAATCCATGGCCGGGATCGTGCCACGGCCGTACCACCAGGGGAAGGCTCGACCTGGTACGCGGCGGTGCGGCTCGTCAGTGCCGGGCCGGGCGACCGACCAGTTGCGACTCGACAGGTGTGGGCGAGAGCAGCGCCCAGCGCAGGGCCCGCCGGTTGACCACAGCCACCATGTCGTCGCGGATCCGGGTGAGCCACTCGGCGGAACCGCCCAGGCCCAGCGCCGCGCCCGCCAGCGCGGCCTCGTCCGGGTCGAGCGGCTGGAGGATCGCCAGGTCGGCGCGGGCCAGCGCGGGCGTGTCGGCCGAGGTCAGCTCGTCGCGGACCACCAGCACCGACTGCCAGGCGGCTGCCGGTCCGGCCTCCGGTGGCACCGGGCCGGCGTCCACCACCACCAGCAGCGGGTGCAGCGGCGAGCCGGGCGCGCCACCGGCCGGACGGCCCGGCGGGAGCAGCGGTACGCCGCCGCCGACCGTCCCGACACCCCGCACGAACGGCTCCCAGAAGCGGGGGCGGCCGGTCTGCACCACCACGCGCGCGCCGAGCGCCAGCGCCCGCAGCACGAGCAGTTGCGCCGCGGGCACGCCGCCCACGAGCAGCACCCGGGTCGTGGCCGGGCGGAACAGGCGGACGGTGAGTGCGGCGCCGTGCCGGTTCGCGCCCACCATCAGGCCGGCGGTGGCCGAGGGCAGGTCCAGCGCGGGCGGAGGCGACCCGGCCGGGGACGCGGCCCCACCGGTCACCGCCAACGGCAGCGTGGCGGCCAGCCCGGCGAGGTGCTCACCGTCGAGCCGGCGCAACTCGCCGCCGACGTCACCGGCGATCCGGCGCAGCGTGCGTTCCGCCGTCGACAGCCCGGCCGCGCTCCCGGCCGCCACCCGTACCGCCAGCTCGGCCGGGACCGGCGCGGTGCCGGTGCGCGGACCGGCTGTGAGCGCGACTGTGGTGGCGGTCGCGGGCAGTGCGAGCAGGCGGCCCACCAGCCCCCGGGCCGCCTCGCCACGCGGATCCGGCCACCGGCGCAGTCGCCAGGTGGCCTGCGTCAAGCCACCGACAGTGAGCAGCGGCCAGGTCTCCCGTACCGGGGCTCCGGGTTCGTGGTGGGCAAGTTCGGCGATCATCCGCAGCGCCGCGTCGCCGCCCAGCGGCCGGGCGGTGAGCGGGCCGAGCCGGCGGACGAGTCGCCGCAGGGTGCCGGACAGTGCCCGCAACAGGTCCTCGTCCGGCCAGCCGTCTGCGCGCAGCACCTGGACGGCCAGCACCACCCGTGCCCGCGCGGCCACCCGCCCGTCGGTGAGCTGGCGGTACGACGTCCCGGCCGGACCGCCGGCAACCGCGGGCACCGGTGCGGGCGACGACGAGAACACCAGTTGCAGCCGGATCGCGGGGGCGTCCGGACCGGCCGGGGGAAGCAGGTCGAACGGCGTGGGCAGCTCGTGCGCGTGGTCGCCGAGCAGGTCGTCCGGGTCGCCCAGCTCCAGGAGGGCGGTCAGCCCGGCGGCGTCGTGCAGCACGGCCGCCCCGCCGGACGCCTCGGTCGCGCCGACCACCGAGCCCGGCCGGAGCAGCCCCAGCAGCGCCGCCGGATCGGCCGCCGGTGGCAGGGCGCGCCGCCGCGTCACGTACGCGGCAGCGGTGACGAGCCACTCGTGCAGCCAGCGGCCGCGCACCCGGACCCACGCGGCCGGCAGCAGCAGGGCCGCCGACAGCAGCGCGACGGCCGTCGGCACGACACCCCGCCCGGCGGCTGCGACCAGCACTGCCGCCGCGACCTGGGTGGCCACGATCTGGCCGGCGCGCAGTCGAGCGGTCGGACGACTCGTCCACTGTGGCGTGCGGACCGGGACGGACGCGGGCCGCTCGGACGTGCTCGCGGTCACCGCACCTCCTCGCCGGGCCTCCGCGTGACGCTGCCGTGGCTCATCGTAGTGGGCGGGTTGTCCACAGGGGAGCCCGAGGGGGTAGCAGAACCGGAGTCGGGCGGCTACCGTCAGCGACGAAATCGTCGAGTTGCGTGTCCGCCGCCACCGGGCTTCCCCCTCCACCGGCCCCGGACCCCCGCCGACGAGTCCACGGTGGTCACACGGTGGCCAGCCACGACCGAGGAGACGAGGTGACGTCCGGGATGTCCCAGACCCAGGCAGAAGCCGCGGTGATGCAGCAGACCGCCGCGAAGTTCGAGCAGGTCGATCAGTCGCTCCAGACCATGCTCAGCGGCCTGATGGCCGAGCTGGAGGTGTTGCAGCAGGCCTGGCGGGGTGCCGGTGGGCGCTCGTTCGCGCAGGTCAAGCAGCAGTGGGCGCAGGACCAGGCCGCCCTTCAGCGGGCGCTGCGCGAGACCGCGACCGCGATCCGCAGCGCCGGCCGCCACTACGACGTCTCCGACACCGAGGCCGCCGGCCGGGTGGCGGGCACCAACCGCGGCATCCAGCTGCCGCTCTGACAACCGGAAGGATCGAATCCATGGAGCACGGTGTGCTGGTCGTCAACTTCGCCGCCCTGCAACAGGCGGGCGCCGACATCCAACGGGCGCTGTCCACGCTGGAGAGTCAGCTCGGTCAGCTCGAACGCGACGCCGCCCCGCTGGTGGCGAGCTGGAACGGCGAGGCCCGCGAGGCGTACGAGGTGCGGCAGTCCCGGTGGCGGGCCGCCTCGCAGGACCTCCAGGCGATGCTGCGTGACATCAAGCTCGCCGTCGAGGACTCCGCGACCGACTACCTCGACACCGAGAAGCGCAACGCCAACCTGTTCCAGTGAACCGACGCCGCGCGGCCCGGGCAGGTGACCCGGGCCGCGCGGCGTCGCGCGTGGCCGGCGATCAGCTCGGAACTGCCGGGTCCGCCGCCCGCCAGCGCCTGCGTGCGCCGCGCGGCAGCACCAGGGCGAGCGCCGCCACCAGTGCCACCGCCCCGCCCGCGACGGCGGCGGCCAGCAGCGCCCGGTCCCGGGCCGTGTCCCGGCGGGACTGGCGGGCCAGCGCGGCCGGATCGGGCCGCTCGGCGGGAAGCGCCGCCCCCGGCCGGGTGCGGGAATCGGTCGCGCCGGCCGACTCGGTCACCGCCCGGTACGGGTTGAGCACCCCCGCGCCGTAGCCCGCGTCCCGCCCGGGCGCCGGGTCGGCGGCGGCCACGATCAGGCCGGCCACCTCGGCCGCGCTCAGCCGGGGCCGGTACTGGCGCAGCAACGCGGCAGTACCCGCCACGAACGGAGTGGCGTAGCTGGTCCCCTCCGCCCGCTGGTGGCCCGACCTGGGCGCCGCCATCAGCACCTCGCTACCAGGGGCGACCACGTCCACGTACGAGCCGGTCTGGGAGAACGCCGACCGTGTCCCCTCCCGCCCGATCGCGCCGACGCCGAGCACCCCGTCGTACGCCGCCGGGTAGGGCCGGGGATCCCCGTTGTCGTGCAGGTTGCCGGCGGCGGCCACCACCACCACGTCCCGCCGCACCGCGTAGGCGACGGCGGCGCGTACGGCCGGGTCGTCCGCGTACAGCACGACCGAGAGGTTGAGCACGTCGGCGTCGTGGTCCACGGCCCAGCGGATGGCCCGGGCGAACCCGGCCGCGTCGACGGTACGCCCCGACTCCCGCCCGTCGACCACCTGCTGCTCGCTCACCCGTACCGGCAGGATGCGTGCGTCCGGCGCGAGGCCGCGGAACGCGACGCCGGGCTGCGGCGCGGCGGCGATGATGCTCGCCACCCCGGTGCCGTGCCCGGCGCAGTCCCGGGTGCCGTCCCCGCTCCGATCGAGGAAGTCGGCGCCGTCGAGGACGCGACCGGCCAGCTGCGGGTGGGACCGGTCCACTCCCGAGTCGACGACCGCGACCACGACCCCGGCCCCCGTTGCGAGGGGGGTGAGCCGTTCCGGGGCGTACCGCTGCTGCGGCCACGGCTGGTCCGCCACCGGGCGGGCCGGCGCGGGCGGCGAGGCGCAGCCGGCGGGTGCGCGAGCCGTCGCCGGAGCGGCCGGAACCCCGGCGACGAGGAGCGTCGCCAGGGCGGCCACGACGGGGTACGCGACTGGCCGAGACATCGACGACCTCCGTAACGTGTCGGCTCCGGAACGGGATGTTAGCGGCTCACTCACGTCGGGGCCGACCGTCGATGGCCAGAAGTCCTGATCTTGCTGCCACCTTGTAGGTTGTATGCGATGCCTGTGGCCTGTTCGCGGAAGGAGAGGTGGCCGTGACCGGATGGGAGCCGGCCACCGAGGCCGAGGTGGCGATGCGGGACGCGCTGCGCGCGCAGGACCAGCAGCAGTACTTCCGTGCGCTGACCCGCGTCGATCTCTTGCTTCCGGTCGCGAACGGACCGACCGCCGGGTGGGGCACCTGGACCTCCGGGGGCCGCACCCACGTGCTGGCCTTCACCTCCGTCGCCGCGCTGCGTGCGAGCCTGGGGGAGAACGCGGGCCCCACCCGCCGCGTCCCCTACCCGGACCTGGCGGCCGGCTGGCCGAACCCCGAGTGGTGGCTGGCGGTCAACCCCGGGCTGCCGATCGAGGGCTACCTGCCCGCCTGGTACGTGGCTCAGCTCTCCCGGGGCGACGTCCGGCTGCCCGGACGCACGATGGGCGCCCGGGCCCGGCTGGAACGGGTGGAGAACGCCACCCGGGGAGCCCGGAACACGGTGCCCGAGGCCGCGCCCCGCCCGCCCGCCGTTCCCGTCCCGCCGGCCGCCGTCACCCCTGCTCGGGTGCCCCCTGCCGTCGTCCCGCCGGCCGCTGCTCCGCCTCCGGTCGTGCCGCCACCCGCGGTGCCGCCTCCGGCCGTGCCACCCCTTGCTGGTGCTGGTGCTGGTGCGCCGGGCCGGGACGAGCGGCTGATGGAGACCGACGAGCCGGCCACGGTGCCGATGCGGGCCGCCTCGGTCCTGGGACGGCGACTGCCCACCGTGCCGCCGCGCCGCCGAGCGGCGGACAGCGACGTCCCGAGCCGGACCACTTCCGGCGCCGAGGCGGATACGGACGCCCTCGACGGCTGGCTCACCGACCTGCGCCGCCGCCCGGACGAGCCGGACCCCTTCGCCGCCGCCCCGGCTGCACCGGCCGACGAGCCGCCGGCCGCCTCCGCTCCGCCGCCGGCCCGCTCCTTCTTCGAGCCCTCGTCCGGTGGCCGTTCGGCCCGGCGCCCGTCGCCGCTGGACCCGTCGCGCCGGGCCGGCGACCGGGCCACCCCACCGACCCGGTTCGCCGGCGGGCAGCCGTTCCCGCGCCGACGGCCGCTGAACGAGCCGGTACGCGAGGGTCCGACCCACGCGTTCGCGGCGCGGCCGGACGAGCCGCCAGTGCCCCGGCCGGACGAGGCGACGCAGGCGTTCCGGCCGACCCGCCCGCCCGAGGACGCCACCGAGGCGCTGCCCCGCCGTCACGCCGGACCGGCAGACGCCGGAACGGCTGCGGCGACGCACGCCGGACCGGCCGTGGCAGCCCACGCGGGACCGGCCACTGCTGACGGATGGAGGGCCGCGCCGGGCGGCACCGAGGACGAGACCACGCGGTGGGAGACGATCGACGAGCCGGCGGAGGAACTGCCTCCGTCGATCGCCGAACCGGTCTCCGCGCCGCCCGCGCCGCGCCGCGACTTCACACCCATCGTCATCGAGGGCACCGTCATCGAGGCCCGCGACCTGACCGAGCCCGCGCCGCTCTGGTCCGCGCAGCCGGCCGGTCCGGTACGCGCGGAACCGGCCGAGGGCGCGGCCACGCCCTGGGCCGGAACCACCGACCCGACGATGCCGCTCTCCGTGGACCCGCCGGTCGCAGACGACACGGTGAACCTCACCGAGCCGACGCCGGCCCGTACCGGGGCCACCGCCGCGACGGACCGGAGTACGCCACCCGACGAGCCGACCGTGTCGCTCGGGTCGGAGTCCGAGCCCACGACGTCGCTGTTCGAGCCGCCGCCCCCGGCAGGCGAGGCCACCGCGCCGCTGTTCGCGTCGTCGTCGGCGTCGTCGGCCGAGCCGACGGTCTCGTTGTTCGATCGGGTCTCGACCGAGTCGACCGCGCCGCTGGCTGGTCCGGATGGGGCCGAGCCGACGGTCTCGCTGTTCGATCCGGCCCCGACCGAGCAGACCGCCCCGCTGTTCGACGAGGCACCGGCGGAGCCGACCGTGTCGTTGTTCGATCCGGTGCCGTCCGAGTCGACGACGTCGCTGTCGGACCCCGCGCCGGACGACCCCACTGCGCCACTGACCAGCCCGCCGGCCGAGCCGACCGCGTCGCTGTCCGACCCCGTGCCGGCGGAACAGCCGACCGTGTCCCTCTTCGAGCCGGCGACCGGCGACGAACCGGTCACCACGTCGCTGTTCGCGCCCGGTGAGCCGACCGTGGCGCTGTCCACGCAGGCGCCGGACACGGCGGGGCCCGCGGCCTCCGAAACGACTGACGAGCCGCCGTCAGGCGACGAGTCGGCCGCCGAGTTCGTACCGGCGAACGACGTCGAGGAGGACCTGCTGGCCGCCGCGGGCAGCGGCAGCACCGACGGCTTCCTCACCACCCTGCTGTTGGCCCGGGTACTGCTGCCGGTCGCGCCCGACTCGGCCACCGGCAGCCGGCCGGGTGACCCCGGCTTCGTCTGGCACGCCGACCAGGTCGACGGCGGGAGGTGCGTCTCGGTCTACACCTCGCCGGAACGCCTGGCCGAGCACACCGAGGGCCAGATCGAGACGGTACGGGTCAAGTTCGTCCAGCTCATCCGCAGGTGGCCGGACGTGGCGTGGTCGTTCCGGGTCAACCCGGGCAGCCCGGTCGGCGCGACGTACCCGGGGGAGCAGGTCCTCGCGCTCGCCAACTGGGCGGCCGAGGTGGGCCTCGGCGACGACCCGGAGCCGGCCGCCGCGCCGCAGCCGGCGGAGCGGCAGCGTCCGGAGGCGCCCACGACCACTGCGGACCGGCCGGTGACCATGCAGAAGGCGATCGCGGCGAGCCAGCTCGCGTACTACCTGGAGCGTGGCTACGACCGGGTCTCCGGATTCGTGCACCGGGCCGGGGAACTGGCACACCTGCGTACCCCGGCGGAGCTGTACCGCGCGCTCGGCCTCGGCCACCCCGGTTCGCCGTTCTCCCCGGACGACGACGAGATCTACCTGCTGCGCTGGCCCGCCTACCGGCCGAGCCTCTACCGGATCCCGTACGGCGGCCCGAACGAGGCGGCGATGCGGGCGATGGAGGGCTGGGTGATCGAGCGGTCCCCGTTCCGCGGCAACGGCTTCGCGCCGGGGGAGAGCAGCGACGTGATCGCCGAGTTCAAGGTGGACAGCGCCCGGCTCCCGCACGGCGCCGAGCTGTGGCGGGTCGGCGCGGACGGTGACAGCAGGCTGGTCGCGGTCCTGGACACCGACGAACTGCTGTGGCGGAAGGCGGGCGAGGCGTGAGCCGCGACGGCTACGTGGCCCGCTGGCGGGGGCGGGAGTACCAGGCCAGCCCCGACGGCGACGACATCCGTCTGTACCAGCCCGGCCCGGACGAGGGATTCACCGAGGTGCGCCCCGGCCGGTACGTCCGGGTGGTGCCGGCCGCCGAGGTCGACGATCTGGCGTACGTGCGGACCACCTGCACCTGGCAGGGCCAGCCGTTCATCGTGCTGGCCGAGCACGAGGGCTGGCTGCGGCTGGAGTACACCGGCGGGCGCTGGCCGGTGGCCGAGGCGATGGGGCTGGAGGCGTTCGACTTCGGCGTCTACCAGGGCTGGGCGCCGGCGGCCGAGGTGGCCGACCTGGGCGAGCAGCGGGTCTGAGTCAGGACTTCGCCCAGCGCAGGATCTCGCCGAGCACCACGTCCCGGGCCTCCACGTGCGGGAAGTGGCCCACGTCGTCGAGCAGCCGCCACTCGTACGGGGCGGTGACGTAGCGGCCGGAGCCCTGGGCGGTACGGGGGAGCGAGGCCCGGTCGAGCGCGCCGTGCAGTTGCAGGGTCGGCGTGACCAGCGGCTTCTGCATCAGCTTCACGAAGCGGTAGCCGTGCAGCCGCAGCACGGAGCGGAACGCCCAGCGGTAGCCCTCCATCGCGCAGAACGCGGCCTGCGGGATCTGCATCGCCACCCGGCAGCAGTGGGCGTAGTCGGCGAAGTCCGGGCCGGACACCCAGCGCGGGCCACCCCACCGGCGCAGGATCTCCTCCACCTCGGCGGCGCCGTCCCGGGCCAGTACGTGCTCGTAGCGGGGGAGCTGGAACTTCAGCGTCGCGGTGGCCGAGGTGAACTGGCCGCGCGGGTCGGCGAAGATGGCCGCCCGCAGCCGCAGCGGATGCGGCGCGCCGAGCACCACGAGCCGCCGGACCAGGGTCGGGTGGAAGGAGGCGGCGGTCCAGCCGATGAGCCCGCCCGCGCCGGTGCCGACCACGGTGGCCGACCGCTCACCGAGTGCCCGGATCAGGCCGGCGACGTCGGCGGCGAGCGTGTAGCCGTCGTACCCCCGGGGTGGCTTGTCGCTCGCACCGTAACCGCGCAGGTCGACAGCGACCGCGCGGAAGCCCGCGTCGGCGACCGCGGGCAGCATCTCGCGCCAGGCGTACCAGTATTCGGGGAAGCCGTGCAGGAAGAGCACCATCGGGCCGGTGCCCGCCTCGACGACGTGGAACCGGCTGCCGTTGGCGCCGACGAACCGGTGCGTCCACGGCCCTTCGGGCAGGACGCAGGACTCGTCGACGGGTCCGCCGCGCTGGTCGGTCATGGGGCACAGCCTAGGGCCGCCGGTCACCCACCGGCCCCGCAGGTGACCAGGATCAGGGATTTCTCCGGGCGGTCACCCGGAACCGCATACCCGGCCGCCCGCCGGGTGCGTGAGGGCGCCGATACCGCCTGTCACTCCTCGATGATCCGCATCGGGATGCCGGGTCCGCAGTCGACGGAGCGGTCCCGCGCGGTGAGCCGCAGCGTGACCAGGTCGCCCTTGCGCAGCTCGCCGGCGTTCGGGCCGTACACCGCGTACTCCGTGCCGTTCTCGTCCATCAGCCCGTAGCACGGCCCGGGACCGCCCCGGGTGATCCAGCCGGCGACGACGCCCGTGGGCCGGTTGTCAGTCGGTCTCTTCGGCGGGCCGGCGGGCCGGCGCAGCGTCGGCAGGTCGGTGGCGGACAGCGGCGTGGGGCGGCCGGCGGGCGAGGCGGGGCCGCTCGCGGCCGGCTGGTGGTCGTCGGACACGGATCCTCCGTCTCGGCCGCGCCGGCGATCAGCGCCATCGCGGAGCGGCCGGCAGCGTGGTGCGGGTGTCGAACGGATGGGACGCGGGTGGGGTACGCCGGGTTCCCCGGAAAGGGCGATGCCCGGGCGGGTGAACCGCCCGGGCATCGCGTGGTGCGTCGATCAGTGGATCAGGAGAAGCGGACCTTCACCGAGGTGCCGTTCTGCTCCAGAACCTTGATCTTGGTGCCGGTGGCCGGGAGCTTGACGCCGTGGTTCGGCAGCTCCGGGTACCAGTACTGCTTGGTGTCGTCGAACAGCGGCTGCGCCGCCTGGCCGCGGATGTACTGCGGCTGGCTGTTGAGGTGCAGCGTGAACGAGTCGGCCTTCTTCAGGCTGAACGGCGCGTCGTAGACCTGGACGCGGGCCCGCCAGGGCTGCCCGGTCAGGTTGTAGATCGGCCGCGGGTGCGCGTCGATGATCATGTTCCGACCCTCACCCGGGTGCGCGAACGTGTCGTTGTCCGCGAACCGGAGGTTCCAGTAGGAGATCAGCAGACCCTCCTGGTACGCGTAGTGGTCCACGTAGTCCGGGCGGGTGTTCGCGTAGCCGAAGAAGTACGGGCCGGTCTTGAGGTACTTGTCGTACGAGACGTACGACCGGTTGCCGGCGATGTAGTAGTTGTCGAACTTACGGGTGTAGGTCTCCTCGACGATGCTGAAGCCGCTGAGGGTCCAGCCGTTCGCGCCGGCCTCGGCGCCGTCGGTGAGCACCGTCTGGCCGTCGGCGGTCACGGTGATCGCGTCACCGTAGAAGCCGCCCTCGGAGACACCGCCGTCCGTCTGGTAGCGGAGCCGGAACTGCACGACGTTGCCGGCGACCGCGTCCATCGGGATGTTGACGTCGACCCACTGGTCGTTGCTGGAGCCGTCCAGGGCGTAGCGCCCGGGGGAGATCTCCTTCAGCGGGGTGCCGTTGGCCGTACCGGCCAGCGAGGTCCAGGTCTGGCCACCGTCGGTGGACGCCTCGAAGAACAGGTAGTCGTAGTCCGCCTCGATGCTGTAACGACCCTTCATCGACAGCGCGGCGCTGGTCTTCCCGGTGAGGTCGACAGTGCGCGTCATCGTGTTGTTCAGGTCGTCGTCGTTGCCCGAGAAGAACTGCTTCGTACCCTCGAACGGCTTGCCGTTCTGGAACGTGTACTCCCGCTGCGGCAGCACCACCACGGCGGCCTGGGCCTTGTTGGAGTTGTACTCCTGCGGGCCCAGCTCCAGGGTGCGCTTCTGCCCGGCCACGACGACCTCGTAGTCGAGCCAGCCGAGCTGGAGCTTGTTCCAGGCGCCGAGGTCGCCACCGCGCTCGCCGATGCCGCCGTCGTTCTTGGCGCCGAGCCGGCTCTGGGCCATCAGGGTCCAGTGCTCGTTGTTGTTGTCCCCACCGCTGACCACGTTGTAGTCGTCCGGCAGACCGAGGTCGTGGCCGTACTCGTGGTAGAAGACGCTCCGGCCACCGTTCTCCGGCTGGATGGTGTAGTCACCGATCCAGACGCCGGTGTTGCCGATCTGGGTGCCGCCGGCCGGGAAGTTCTCCGGGCCGGTGTTGCCCTGGTCGCTGGCGAAGGCGTACCACCGGTGGCTCCAGATGGCGTCCTCACCCTGGTACGGGTCACCGTCGGCCTGGTCGCCGCCGGCGTGGACGATCTGGAAGTGGTCGATGTAGCCGTCCGGCTCGTTGAAGTTGCCGTCGCCGTCGAAGTCGTACCGGTCCCACTCGTCCATCGCCTTGACGTCCGCGGCGATCTCCGCGTCGGAGCGGCCCTGCGCCTTCTGGTCGGCGACCCACTGGTTGGCGGCGTCGCGGACCAGCGCCCAGGTGTTGGTGCAGACGTTCGAGGCGCACGGGTAGCCGTCGGAACGGCCGTAGCGGGCCTCGTTGTACCGCACCCTCACCCAGTTGGTGACCTCGCCGTCGACGCTGTACCGACCCGAGGACTGGGCCTCGTAGTACTGCTTCACCGACTCGTCACCGGGGGCGGTGCCGAAGTACAGCTTCCGGAAGTGGTCGGCGCTGTAGTCGGCCTGCCACACGGTGGAGTTGTCCACCGCCCGGTTGGGCTCCGGGATCTGGTTGACGCGCGGACCGTCGAACCGGGACGGGCCCGGGGTGTCCGGGTCGGTGTCCTGGTCCGGGTAGTTCGGGTGCCGCTCGTCGCCGAACTCCGCGAGGATGACGAAGATCTTGTCGGTCCGCTCGCGGGAGAGTTCGACGTACTGGTCCTTGGTCGGACCCTTGCCGGCCTTGGTGCTCTTGGCGGACCTGCCCGCCGCGGCACCTTCGGCAGCCCGCTCGCCGACCTTGACGACCGTGCTGCCGTTGATCTTCTGGGCCTTCGCCCTGCCGGACAGGACCTCGCTGAGGCCCTCCTGGCGCAGCGCGCGCCGCTTCTCCTCGAGCGGGTTGGGCAGGTCGTGCTCAGCCTGCGCAGGCTCGGCCACCGACGGGGCGGCGGCCGGCAACTTCGGCGTCGGCGCGGCGCTGGCGGACGTGCCTGCCACCAGTCCCGTCGCGGTCAGCGAAAGCCCGAGCAGACCCACTGCGACTTTGCGCACGTGGTACCTCCGGTGTGAGGGAACCGGCCCAACTGGGGGTACGGGCCGGTGGAACGTCCCACTAGTGGGACCAAGGGTGAACATAGACACTGCTGCGACTGGTGGGAAGATGTGTGCGTCGATTTGTAGCAACTTTTTGTTGGGGATGCTTTTCACCGTCACACGCCGGCCTGTCACCGAGCCGTTGACCAGCAGCGATGCCTGGATCATGGATTGCAGTGACAGTCATGGATTAAGCGCTAACGCGGAAGGGTCGGGAGCGCTCGCGCTCCCGACCCTTCCCCCATCGAGCCTGTTCAGCTCATTTTTCGGTCATTCCGGTTCCGGTTTGAACGTACGGTTCAGCTCCGCGGCGGAACCACGTACACAGTGGCGTACGAGTTGTCCTTGGCGGCCCGCTTGATGATGATCGAGACGCCGTACTGGACGCCCGCGTCACCCGGGTTGCCGGTGCCGAGCACGATCGCCCCGCCACCCAGCGTCGAACCGTAGTAGTCCGTCGCCGGGGTGCCGTCCGGGTTCACCACCCGGGTCGTGTACTGCTGGTTGCCCCGCGACGGGACGACCACCGAGGCGTCGTTGTCCCGCGCGTACGCGGCGCCGTCACGGATCTCGATGCCCGGGTACCAGCCCTTGGCGTCGGTGAAGCCGCGCACCGGAGCCTGCGGGCCGAACTTCGTGCAGTACTCGCTGTACGGCTCGTCTGCCGCCTCCAGGCACTCCTTGAACGGGTACGTCGGCTTCAGGCCGAACGCGGCGTTGGAGGACTGCGGCCGGCTGGGCAGGTTCTTCAGCACCGACGGGTCCTTCTCGGCCGCGACGCCCTTGCGGCGCAACGGGTCGTTGTGCGAGTCGACGATCAGCAGACCGCCCTTGGCGCCGTAGCTGGGCAGCGCGGTCATCTGCGCGGTGACGTGGTTGACGTCGCCGAGCTGGGTGTCCCGGTACCAGACCAGCATGCCCGGCGCGTTGTACGCGATCCGGTCGACCTTCCACGCCTCGTGCGAGTAGACGGTGTCGTAGGTGTACTTCAGGCCCTTGTCGAAGCCGTCGAAGTTACGCCACTCGGCCAGGTAGTAGTGCGACTTCACCTGGGTGCCCGAGTCGATGTACCAACCCGCGCCGCTGGTGTCGGTGAAGGTGCCGCCGGTCTGGGTCCAGCCCGCCGCGCCGCTCTCCACGTCGTCGCTCCAGGTGGTGGCGCCGCCGCCGGTCACCGAGAAGTCGTCGGCGAACCAGCCGCGCTCCACGAACGCCTCGTCGGTGGCGTAGCGCAGCCGCACCTGCACGGTCTGCCCGGCGTACGACGACAGGTCGACGTAGTCGTGCCGCCAGCCGTTCGTGCTGCCGGTCAGGCCGTACTTCTTGTTGCCGAAGTCGACCATGCGGCCGTTCGGGTCGGCGTAGCCGTCGTTGGTGGAGACCAGCGCGCCGCCCTCGGCGTACACCTTCTGCTCGCTCCAGGTGGCGCCACCGTCGGTGGAGACCTCGACGAAGCCGAAGTCCCAGTCCGCCTCGATGACGTAGTTGTTCCACATCCAGAACTTCGCATCAGCGGCGTTCGGGACGGTCACCGTGCGGCTGAGCTTGACGTCGGCCCAGTTCTGGTCGGCACCGGAGTACCACATGTTCGAGCCGCTGTGCGGCGTGGCCAGCGAGATCACCTTGTCCGGCAGGTCGATCTTGATGCCGTCCTCGGTGCCGACCGGCGTACGCGACGTCTGCCCGAGCTTGACCAGCTTGGACCGGTCACCCGGCCCGAACGTCTTCGGCTCGGCCCAGCCGAGCACCCACTTGTCCCAGAGGCCCATGTGGGTGGGCAGCGCCTGGAAGATCTCGCCGGAGTGCGAGCCGGACGCCATCAGGTCCCAGAAGTCCACGTCGGAGTCGGCGTTGCCGGAGGTGTCGTAGAGGTCCGGCAGGCCCAGGTCGTGCCCGAACTCGTGGGCGAAGACGCCGACGCCGGCGTCCTCCGGCTGCACGATGTAGTTCGACACCTTCAGGTTGGTGCCCGGAATCGTGTAGCCACCGGTCACGGTCGACGAGTGCGCCCAGACCGAGTAGATGCCGACGTCGCCGCCGCCGCGGGACTTGCCCTGGTTGGCGTGCACCAGCACGAGGTGGTCGATCACGCCGTCCGGCTCGTGGTAGTTGCCGTCGCCGTCGCGGTCGCTCTGGTCCTCGATGTCGTAGTCGGCCCAGGGGAAGTTCGGGTCGGCCGCGGCCAGCGCGTCGATCGCGTCGGTGGCGAGCCGGCCGGCGCCCTGCGGGTTGTCCGGGTGGCCGTTCATCGACTGCTCACGCCCGGCGACCCAGTTGCCGTTCTCGTCCTGGAAGCAGCGCGAGGCGGCGTACCAGCCCTCCGAGTGCGGCACCGTGATCCACGGGCTGGCCTGCCCGTCCACGGTGTACGCGCCCTTGGACATCTCCAGGTACATGTTGTGCATGGTCCGCCCGGCGAGGCTGATGCCCGGCTTGCCGTCCGGCCCCTTCAGGTCCTTGCGGACCCGCTCGGTGATGCCCTTCTTGCTGTACAGCATCTTGTCGTAGTGGGCCGGAGAGAAGTCCGGCACCCACATCGAGTTGTTGTCCTTGTGCGGCAGCGTGGCCGGGTTCGGGATCGTGTTGTGCCGCGGCCCGTTCTGCACGGTGCCGGGAACGCAGGTGCGGTCCTCGAACACCGTCTTCGGGACCATCACGTCGGTGAAGTCGTCGTTGGCCTTGTCGTTGAACTCGACGAGCAGCGTCAGCAGCTTGGCGGTCTGCGTGCTCTTGGCCTTCTTGATCTTCCGAGGGCTGTGGCCGGTCCGGATGGACTTGGCCTCCAGCTTGGCCAGCTCGCGGGCCGCGATCGGGTTGCCCCCGGCGTACTTGCGGTCGTAGGCGCGGGCCTCGTCCGCCGGCGAGGAGAAGACGCCGTCGCGGCCCTTGACCTCCTTGCCGCCGGTGTCCGGCTGGACCTCGGGCTCGGCGTAGTTGATGTAGTGCTCGTCCGCCCCGATCGTGACCGGTGCGGAGCGGGCCGGCTGGGCCGCCGCGCTGCCCGTCACGGTCAGCGACGTGGCCGCGAGCGCGATGGCGGGCAGTGCGACGAGTAAGCGTCGCCGTGCCCTGTGCTGCGACATGGGGAGCATGCCACTCCGTTCGTAGGGAATGGTGGGGACCGGCCGTCTCAGTGACGCTCGTCGAAATCCGCCGGTTGGCTGAACGTAACCGACGACGAGCGACATCGACAGAGTTGATCAGGCCCTCTGGCCGATCAGGTCAGTCCCGGATCCCCCGATCGACCGGCGCGGATCCCGGATGCGACGAGGGGGCGGACCGTCCGGCGGCCCGCCCCCTCGTCGTCGGTCGACGTCAGTCCTCGTCGGACTTCCCGCCGCTCATCCCCGACGAGATCAATTCCATGACCGAGGAGTCCTGGAGCGTGGTCACGTCGCCGAGCGACCGGTTCTCCGCCACGTCCCGCAGCAGCCGACGCATGATCTTGCCGGAGCGGGTCTTCGGCAGCTCCGGGACCAGCATGATCTGCCGCGGCTTGGCGATCGGGCCGAGCGTCTTCGCCACGTGGTTGCGCAGCTCGGCGATGAGCTGTTCGCCCGCGTCACCGGAGATCTCCGCGCTGCCGCGCGGGATGGCGAACGCGACGATCGCCTGGCCGGTGGTCGGGTCGGTCGCGCCCACCACCGCCGCCTCCGCCACCGACGGGTGGCTGACCAGCGCCGACTCCACCTCCGTGGTGGAGATGTTGTGGCCGGACACCAGCATCACGTCGTCCACCCGGCCGAGCAGCCAGATGTGCCCGTCGTCGTCCTTCTTCGCGCCGTCACCGGCGAAGTAGACCCACTCGTCCCCGGTGTTCGCACCGGCGCCGAACCGGGACCAGTACGTCTCCAGGAACCGGTTGTCGTCGCCCCAGATCGTCCGCAGCATCGACGGCCACGGCTCCTTCAGTACGAGGTATCCGCCGCCGCCGTTCGGCACCGACTGGCCCTGGTCGTCGACCACGTCGGCGACGATGCCGGGCAGCGGGCTCATCGCCGAGCCGGGCTTCGCCTCGGTCACGCCGGGCAGCGGCGAGATCATGATGGCGCCGGTCTCGGTCTGCCACCAGGTGTCCACCACCGGCAGCTCGCCGCGGCCGACGTGCTGCCGGTACCAGATCCACGCCTCCGGGTTGATCGGCTCACCGACGCTGCCGAGCAGGCGCAGCGACGACAGGTCGTACCCGGCCGGGATGTCCTCGCCCCACTTCATCATGGTGCGGATCAGCGTCGGCGCGGTGTACAGGATGGTCACCTTGTACTTGTCGACGACCTCCCAGAACCGGCCCTTGTGCGGGGTGTCCGGCGTGCCCTCGTACATGACCTGGGTGGCGCCGTTGGAGAGCGGGCCGTACACGATGTAGGAGTGCCCGGTCACCCAGCCGATGTCGGCCGTGCACCAGTAGACGTCCGTCTCCGGCTTCAGGTCGAACACCGCGTGCGTGGTGTACGACGTCTGGGTCAGGTAGCCGCCGGTGGTGTGCAGGATGCCCTTCGGGCGGGCGGTCGTGCCGCTGGTGTAGAGGATGAACAGCGGGTGCTCGGCGTCGAACGCCTGCGCCTCGTGCTCCGGCGACGCCGTCTCCACCGTCTCGTGCCACCAGTGGTCCTTCGCCGACCAGGCGACCTCCTCACCGGTACGCCGGACCACCAGCACGTGCTCCACCGACGGGCAGTTCGCCACCGCCTCGTCCACCGTCGGCTTGAGCGCCGACGGCTTGCCCCGGCGGAAGCCGCCGTCCGCGGTGATCACCACCTTGGCGCTGGCGTCCTGGATCCGGTTGGTGAGCGCGTCGGCGGAGAAGCCGCCGAACACCACGCTGTGCGTGGCGCCGATCCGGGCGCAGGCGAGCATCGCCACCGCCGCCTCCGGGATCATCGGCAGGTAGATCGCCACCCGGTCACCGGCGGTCACGCCCAGCTCGGTCAGCGCGTTCGCCGCCTGACAGGTGAGCTTGTGCAGGTCGGCGTAGGTGACGGTACGGGTGTCGCCCGGCTCGCCCTCCCAGTGGATCGCCACCTTGTCGCCGAGGCCCGCCTCGACGTGCCGGTCCAGGCAGTTGTACGCCACGTTGAGCCTGCCCCCGGTGAACCACTTCGCGAACGGGGCGTTCGACCAGTCGAGCACCTGCTCCCACGGCTGGGCCCAGGCCAGCCGGCCGGCCTGGCGCTCCCAGAAGGCCAGCCGGTCCCCGGTCGCCTCCTCGTACGCCTCGGCGGTCACGTTGGCGTTCGCGGCGAGTTCAGCCGGCGGCGGGAACTGGCGCGTCTCGTTCAGCAAGTTGGCCAATGCCTCGCTCATGCGGTGACTCCTTCGTCGCGTGACCTGCGTCTCCTACTCCGGGGAAGGTTAGTCCCGCCGTACCCCGCTCGCGACCGCCCGGCCCCTCACCGCGCGCCCAGTGGCCCTTCCCTCGCGCCGAGGTGTAAGGAAGGGCCCCTTCTTAACGCCTCCGGTAGAGGAAGGGCCCCTTATTAACAACCCCCGGCTTGGGAGGAGCCCGGCGGTCGCTAGCGTGACGGGGTGACCACCGATCCGCTCGCCCCGCTGCTCGCGCTCGCCGACGTCGCCACCGCCGTCGAGCAGGCCCGCGAGCGGGTCGACCTGGCCCACCGGCACCGCGCGCTGCGCCGCCAGGGCGGCCAGGTCGCCGCCGAGGTCAGCCTCCGCTCGGCAGTGGCCAGCGCCGCGCTGGAGGGCCGCGTTCACGACCGCGAGGAGGTACGCGCCGGCACCGTCACCGACCCGGTGCTCCAGGGCGCGCTCCGGGTCGCCGGGGCGCTGCCCGGGCTGAGCGACCTCTGGCCCAAGGCTCCCCGGCAGGTGATGGCCCGGCTGCACGTGCTCGCCGCCCGCGACGTGGTGACCGAGGAGGAACTGGGCCGCCCGGTCGCCGACCCGGTGGTCGCGGCCCGCCTCGACGGCCTGGCCGCCCTCGTCGCCGGCGGCACCAAGGTGCCACCGCTGGTGCTGGCCGCCGTCGTACACGGCGAGCTGCTGAACCTGCGCCCGTTCCCGGGCCCGTCCGGGGTGGTGGCCCGCGCCGCCGCCCGGCTGGTGCTGATCTCCACCGGGTTCGACCCCCGTGGGCTGGTCGCGGTGGACGTCGGGCACCGTGAGCGCGAACCGGAGTACGTGGGAGCGGCCGGCGCGTTCGCCACCGGCACGCCCGACGGCCTGCGCTCCTGGCTGCGGCACTACATGAGCGCGGTGGAGGTCGGCGCCGACCAGATCACGCTGATCGGCGACGAGATCCTCGCCGCGTCCTGACGCGCGCGGGGTGTCAGGCGGTGGGTGCTGCGGCGCGGGTGCGCCGGTGCCGGCCGTACCAGGCGATGCCGATGGCCACGCCGACGCCCACGCCGAGCGCCGCCGCCGCGACCGGCACCGCCGGTCGCTCGCGCAGCCGGCGGCCCAGCGGGATCGGGTGCCGGAACTCCAGCACCGGCCACGCGTTCTCCACCGCCAGCTTGCGCAGCGCCCGGTCCGGGTTGACCACCGTCGGATGCCCCACGCACTCCAGCAGCGGCCGATCGGAGTACGAGTCGGAGTACGCGTACGAGTCGGCCAGGTCGTAGTCCCGCTCAAGAGCCAGTTCGCTGACCGCCTCGACCTTGCTCGGACCGGCCGCGTAGAACTCGACCTCGCCGCTGTACCGGCCGTCGACCACGCCCATCCGGGTGGCGATCACGTCGGTGATCCCGAGCAGCTCGCCGATCGGCCGGACCATCTCGTCGCCCGACGCGGAGACCAGCACCACGTCCCGCCCGGCGGCCTGGTGCTCCTCGATGAGGGCGGCCGCTTCGGCGTACACGTAGGGGTTGATCAGTTCGTGCAGTGTCTCCGCGACGATCTGGCGGACCTGTTCCACCGGCCAGCCCTTGCAGAGCGTGGCCAGGTAGTCCCGGGTGCGGGCCATGGTCTGCTCGTCGGTGCCGCCCAGCCGGAACATCAACTGCGCGTACGCCGACTTGACCACGTCACGCCGGGTGATCAGCCCGTCCCGGTAGAACGGCCGACCGAACGCCAGGGCGCTCGACTTGGCGATGACGGTCTTGTCGAGATCGAAGAAAGCGGCGCTGCGGCCCACGGCGCGAAAGTCTAGCCCGACGGAAGGCGCGGAGGCGTCCGCCCGGGTCGCGAAAGCCGATGAGCACCCGGTGGAGTGACGGCGGTCACAGGCAGCTATCGATGAATTTAGCTTTGCGTGGAGTGAACAACACTCGACGTATAAGGGTCGACTGCGGCATGCTTGTCCTCGCGGCGGGAGTTCGCAGACCCGGCGCCGATGGGCCTCGGCGGTTGCACCCCCCGTAACCGCTGAGTCGGTTCGGCTCGACCCCCCCGGAGCCGAACCACAAGACGACCCCCGTCTCCCCCCGACGGGGGTCGTCCCTTTGCGCCGTCAGCGCTCCGCCGCAGATCACAGGTCATCTCCGTCGCCGTCGAGCAGGCTCCCCGAGGGTGTTTCTCCGGTCGGAGGCAGCAGAGAGGCAGCAGAGCCGTTGAACGCCTCCAGGACGCGGGCGGCGTAGTCGTCCGGGGTGTGGGTGTAGCGGTTGAGCGTCGTCGACGCCTGTTCGTGGCCCATGACCCGCTGCACGAGGTTGATCGGCACGCCGTCGGTGACCAGCCAGGTGGCGTAGGCGTGCCGCAGATCGTGGAAGCGCATCCCGCCGGAAGCCTTGGCCGCCACGCAGGCGACGGCCTCCCGTTCGGTGGTGAACTCGGCCGACCACTCGATGCCCTCCCGGTCCGGCCAGGTCGCGCGGTAGCGGTGGGGGCCGGGGTTGACGACCTGGCCGAGCAGTCCGGCGCGGACCAGCGACGGCAGCCACACCCGGCGCCGGAAGTTCGAGCGTCGGAGTGGCCGGCCGACCCGGTCGCGGAAGACCAGGGCTCGGGGGTCCGGATCGTCGGCGGCGGTGTGCAGCTCGCGGAGCGCGGCCAGGAGGAAGGACGGTAGCGGCACGGTCCGGACCCCGGCGCGACTCTTCGGGTACGGGCGCAGCATGATCCCGCCGTGCGTCTCCTCGGCCACTTGAACGACGCGCAGCGATGCCCGGTCGAGGTCCACCGACGACCACGTCAGGCCGGCGCACTCACCCCAGCGAAGACCGGCCCCAGCGGCAGCGGAGACGATCCCTCGATGCCGAGGCGGGACCGCCGGAAGCAGCCGACCGAAGAAGTCCTCCCGACTGATCGTGACCGGTCTGACGTCGCGGGACCGATCACGCGGCAGCTTCACCCCCTCGGCGGGGTTGGTGGCGATCAGCCGTGCCTGTACCGCCGTCTTGAGGATCATCGACAGCAGTTGGTAGCACTTGGCCACGGTGGCGGGCGCGAGATCCCGACCGAGACCGGTCACCCACTCCTGCACCGACATGAAGTCAACCTTTCCGAGCGGCCAGTCACCCCACTTCGGCAGGACGTGCGTGCGGAGCATGGAGACGGTCCGCTCAGTCGTCCGCGCCTCGACCGCCCGGGTGGCGAGCCACTGCGAAGCGAAGTCACCGAAACGGGTACGACCGGCGTGTGGGTTCACATAGGTGCCCCGATTGAGGCTTCCCTCGACCTCAGAGAGGAAGGCATTGGCCTCCCTCTTCGTGCGGAAGCTCTTGGACTTCTGCCCACCGGCAGGATCACGCCAGCAGGCGCGGAAGGTGCCGGCCGGAGTCTTGCGGACGAAGCCCATCAGCGCCTCCGGCCATGCTCAGTGCCGGTGGCGGCGGGTTGCTCGGTGACGCCGTCGAGCCAGGCGTGGAACCGGGCACGCGGGATCAGCCAGCGACCCCCGAGGCGGGTCGCCGGGATGGTTCCGTCGCGGACGAGGGCGTAGGTGCTGCCCAGCGAGAGGCCGAGGAGCTTGGCGACCTCCCGGACGGTGTAGGTGACCGGCTCGACGACGACGGTCCCGGTACGAGGGACGAGCCGGACGACCGGATTGGGGCGGGCGGTGGTGCTCATGACGGGTGACCTCCTCGGTCTGTCGGGATCAAGCGGCGGCCGGCGCGATACCGGCCGAGGTAGTGGCGAGTTCGTGGGCAAGTTCTTCGCGGCCGGTGGTTCGTCGTTCGCGTGCCATAGCGGCGGCGGTGTTGGCGAGGAGCGCGTCACCCGAGGTGTGCCAGCCGACTCCGACGAAGGTGAGGGTGCCGACGATGAGCGTGGTGTCCTCGTCGACGTGGTCGACGGGTGGGCCGCTGGCGGCTGGGTGTTCGTGGTCCTGGTGCTCGTGACGGCGGTAGGCGATGCGGGTGTCGCGTAGGAGCCGGAAGGTCACCGAGTAGCGGCGGGCTTTGGTGAGGAAGTGGCCGCCGTAGCCGAGCATGTGCGCCCATCGGCGCAGCCGGGCGTAAGGGTTGGTCGTTGCTGGTTTCGTCGGTTCGGTGTCAAGGGCGGCTTGACGCTGAGCGATGCAGACGGGGCAGGCGGCGTATCGGGTGTGGGTGCCGCAGTCGGGGCATTCCCAGCGCTGGACGAAGCCGGGCCGTGGCCGGGGTTCCCGGGGCCGTTGCGTGAGTGGGGCCGGGGTGGTGGGTCGGCCAATGCGCCAGCAGGCGTCGATGAGGCGGGCGGTGTGGTCGCCGTCGGGGTCGGCGTAGTCGCCGATGGTGTCGGCGGTCAGTCGGGTGGAGGTGTGCCCGGTGGCCTCGGTGCTCTTGGTGGCGTACTTGGCAAGGTAGCCCGCCACCATGCCATCGGTGACTTCCCCGGAGCCGTCGGTGGCGATCGGTTCCAGGTCGACCTGTTCGCCCCAGGCGATCGGCCATCCGTCGGGCCGGTCGGGGTGGGGCGGGGTGTGGAAGGCGATCTGGCAGGCGGCGTGGCGCAGCGCGTCGACGAGGTCGTCGACGGTGAACCCGGCCGGTGGGGGCACGACGTTGTCGGGGTCCAGGGCGTCGACGCCGTCGAGGCGGGCGATGGCATGGAAGTGCACCGCACCCCGCGCCTGCAGCTCGGCGACCTTCCCGGGCGACAGCCGCACCGGAGCGACCTTGCGCGTCTTGCCGGAGGCGGTGCGGATTTCGACCCGAGGGACGCCACGGCGTTGGGCGAGCTTCGCCAGCCAGCGTTCCGCGGCTTGCTTCGTGCGATGCCACAGTTCGCCGGAGAAGATGTTCCAGACGACCTGGTGATCGTGGTCGTAGCAGTCCAGACACAACGGATGCCCGAGCACCGCATCTCCCTGCTCGTGGCGGGCCCAGCAGACGGCGGGTCGGCCGTGGGGGCAGAGGCCGGTGTCGCGGCGGGCGTGGCAGGGTTCGGCGCGGCAGTCGCAGCGGCGTCGGTTGCGGCAGGTGTGCCGCTTGACCTTCCGGGTGTGGACGGTGCCGAAGGACGGTGCGGTGAAGGTGGCGAACACCGCCGGATGCGATGCCACCGATTCCGGTACGCCCTTGCCGCCGACCAATCCCGCGCGGAGGAGTTGGAAGGCGTCGCGTTGGTAGGTCTGGGCGCAGGCGGGGCAGACCGTGGCGCGGCGGTTGCCGCAGGCGGTGTAGATCGCCGCGTCAGGCATCGCGTCGGTGTGCCGGGAGTCCAGGACCCGGCCGGTCGAAGCTTCGACGGTGAGGATCTGGCCGGCTAGGCGGATGGGGCGGGTGCAGCCGGCGGCGGCGCGGACGTGTTCGAGCCAGCCGTAGTAGTCGGGTCGGGTGGCGCGTTCGAACGCGGCCCCGGCAGCGGTCCAGCTGTAGACGGGTGGGACATCGGCGTTCGAGCCCACCCCCCGGGCCGAAGCGCGGGGGGTGAGGTCCAGCGTCGAGGCCATCAACCGGCCACCCCAACGGTGGGGTGCAGGTTGGTGATGGTGCGTTCGATGACGATGACCCGGCAGGCGCCGCACTGGCGCTTGGCCGGCTCGTGCCGTCGGCACGGAATCGTGGTGGTGGTGTCGCCGCAGCGGATGGTGACCGGGTTACGGCAGGGTCCGCCGTCGATGACGTCGATGACGGTGCGGCGGATGTCGTAGGGGTGGGGCTCCGGCTCGGCCGGGCAGGTGTGCAGGAGCTGCACGACGTCAACGGTGTGGATGCTCACCGGACACCACCGCCAATGCTGGCCAGGAGGCGTCCGGCGACGGGTGGGGTGACGTCGAGGCGGTCGGCCAGCTCGGCCGGAGTGATCGGGTGGCCGGTGGCCTGTTCGTGCTGCACGGCGGCAAACCGAGCCATCGGCAGCAGATGAGAAGGGACAGGGACGTCGACCGGCTCGGCCGGCGCAGCGACGGACTCCGGCGTGGTGGTCGGAGTGGCGACGGGTTCCGGCTCGACCGCCGGGGTCGGGGTGATGGCAGCCGGTGGTACCGGCTCGGTGGTGACCTGCTCGGCCACCTGAACCCGGATGGGTTCAGCCGGGGCAGCCGCCGGAGTGGTGGGTTGTTCCGGTCTGGGTGCCGGGGCGAGGACGAGTTTCACCAGGGCCATGAAGGCCAGCGCGGGGACTGCGGATAGGAGCCACCCGGAGACGCCGGGCTTGGCGACCGCGAGTTGCGCGGCGAGGGAAAGGCTGGCAGCGGCGATGAGCAGGAACAGCGGGTAGCCGATCGGTGCGCCACTGCGGCGGCGTCGGCGGATGGTCAACAGACACGCGATCGGGACCAGCTCGGAGATCACGGCGTTGGCCCAGCCGAACCACGCCCCGGTCCCAGCCGGGCTGTTGGCGAGGGTCCAGTCTTTGACGTGGGTGAAGGAGGCGGCCCCGGCAAAACCGGCGACCGCGATGAGGATGAGCACCAGGACCAGGCCCTCAATGCGGGGGCCGGTGGTGGTGTGTCGGTCAGTGGTCATGGGTCACCTGCCCTGTGGTGACGGCGTGCTGTTCGGCGGCGAGTCCGGCGAGGCCGACGCGGATGCCGTTGCAGGTGGGGCAGTGCTGGTCGGGTCCGGCGATGCACTGAGTGAGGTGGGCGTCGTGGATGAGGCGCAGGCTTTCGGCGTAGTAGCCGGACAGGAACCGTTCGAAGGACAGTTCGCCTCGGGCGGCGAAGTCGCGGGCGATGGCGGTGACGACGTAGTCGTCCGGGGTCATCCGCTCCTGGGCGGCGAAGTTGACGGCGGTGGTGGTGGTCACCGGACGCCTCCCATGTAGGCCAGGGCGATGCCGATGAGCAGGACGACGGCGAAGGTGATCAGGACAGCCATCAGTGGCCTCCGTGGCAGTCGAGGCAGCAGCCGTAGCGGCGGGGGATGTAGTAGGGCTTGATCTGGCCGCAGTCGCGGCAGGTGCGCCGGGCGAGCAGGGCTTTGGCGATGGCCTCCCGCTGGGCGGGGGTGGCGACACGCTTCGGTTTGGCCCAGTCGAGGCGGTAGAGGTAGGCGACCCGGCGGTTGGTGCGGTGTCGCCAGAGGATCTGGGCGACGGGGTCGTGTCCGCCGGGGCGAAGGCCTGCGGCGCGCAACTGTCGGCGGGTGGCCAGGCCCGCAGGCGCGGTGTGGAAGGGGAAGGTGGGGAACCCGTAGCGGGTACCGGTCGGGTCGTAGAACTCGACCCGGATGCCGGTGCGGTCGGCGAGCTGCTCCAGCTCGGGAGAACGCAGGTCGGTCATGACTGGCCTCCCCAGCGCTGCTGGGCGGCCTGGCGGGAGATGCCAAGCCGGGAGCCGATTTCGGCCCAGGAGTAGCCGAAGGCCCGCAGCCCGATGACGGCGTCGGTGATGGCGTCGTCGATGACGGAGGAGAGGGCGACGAGGTCGCGGAGGGCTTCGACGTCGCCGGTAGCGACGCGGCGGCCGTGGGCGCGGATGATGCGCCGGGCGAAGGCGGCGAAGGCGTCGTTCTCGACGACGTCCCGGCGACGCTGTACCGGGATGCGCGGAGTCAAGGGCTTCTTGACGGTGTTCACCGGTTTCCGCCTTCCTGGTTGTGGAGGCGGTCCCACTCGTCAGCCGCGTTCTCAAGGGCGGTGATGACCTGCTCGGCGGTGCGGGCGGGGTCGTCGTTCCAGGAGTAGGGGGAGATGTGTTCGTCGAGCAGGTAGCCGTCTTCGTCGATGTGGAAGACCGGCGCGAAGTCGTCGAGGTAGTCGACGAACGCGGCGATGGCGGCGAGGTAGGTGATCCGCTCGTCGGTGTCGAGGTCGTACCAGTGGTGCACCGGGTGTCCGGTGCAGGCCATGCCGATGGCTCCGACGGCGCAGGCCGGCGGGGTCGGGGTGTCGGTGTGGTGGGGGTAGTAGGTGCCCTGGTGCCAGCCGTGCCGGCGTAGGTAGAGGGCAGCCATCCGCAGCAGGTCAGCGGGTGTGACCTGGACTCCGGTGGTGGGGTGTTGGGTAGCCTTCATGGCAGCCACGTCCTTTCGGGGCTGTTGGTGGAGGTCGGCGGAACCGGATCGCTTTTGCAGGGCTGAAGCCGGTTCCGTCGGCCGATTTATCGGGTGCGGAGCCGCAGGTAGCGGCGTTGGCGGGTGTCGTCGCCGCCCACCGGGTGGGGTGGGCCGAGGTAGACGAGTCGGCCGCTGGCCGAGGCGACCTGGACCATCGAGGCGATCTCGCCGGGTTGGGCGACGATCCAGATCTCGACGTACTGGGCGGCACGCTGCTGGTTGGCCTTGGCGTAGGCCTGTTCGCGGGTGGTCATGCCGCCACCTCGAAATCCACCCGGGTCAGGTCCGGGATCAGGGTCGGTAACCGGCGGGGCCGGCGGATCCAGGCGGCGTAGTCGGCGATCCCGGCGATCTGGGTGTCGGTGAGGTAGGCGACTTTGATGCGCTTCGGGGTGCCGCCTTCGGCGATGAGGTAGGCGGCGCCCTGGTTGGTGGGGGCGATGTCGGTGGCCGTGTAGCCCTGCTCGGCCCAGCCGTGCCCGAGCACGATGTTGGAGGTGTTCGGCGTGGTGCAGCGGAACGCGGCCCGGTAGCCGAACAGGTCCCGCAGCGAGGTGGGGATGATGTCGAAGCTGGGCCGCTGAGTCGCGGCAACCACCGGGATACCGGCGGCACGGCCACGGGCGACCAGGTCGCGGAGCAGGGCGACGAACTCTTCCTGTTCCTGCTTCGAACCGACGGTGGCGGAGTAGTAGGCGATCTCGTCGACGAGGACGGTGATGACGGACAGGCCGTCGGCGGCGGTGAGTTTGCGGCGGCCGTGGGCGCGCAGCCAGGCGTAGCGGTTGTTCATCACCAATTGGAGACGGCGGAGGATGTCGAGGGCGGCGGTGATGTCGGGGCCGATGAACGCGTCGGCGCAGTCCTCCCACTGGCCGAGTTCGACGAGCTTGCCGTCCAGCAGCACCAGGCGGCTGTCGACGGACAGGGCGGCGTGGGCGGCGATCGTGTTGAGCAGACCGCTCTTGCCGCCGCCGGGTTCGCCTCCGGCGAGCAGGTTGCGGTAGGCGAGGGTGATGTAGACGGGGTGACCGAACTCGTCGATGCCGACGAAGATGGGGTCGAACATCGACAGGCCAGGCCCCACCGGAACCCCCGAGGTCGGGGCGGGTGTGGTGGTCATCAGTTGCCCTCCTTGGGCGAGGTGTGGGCGCGGAGAGCCACACGAACGAACCCCGCAGGGCTCTCCGCGACCGGTTGGGTGAAGGTCAGATCCAGTCGGAGACGTCGTCCTCGACAGCCGAGGACGCAGCCGCGGGCTTGCTGCCGTTGGCGGTCGTGGCCGGCGGCTTCTTGGCGGCCGGTCTGCCCTGCTGGGTGGGCAGGGTGACGGTCGGGGCGTCGATGTCGGGCAGGTCCAGGGCGGTCGGCACGGTGGCCGGGATCCGCTCGGTTGCCGGGATGGTGTCGTCGATGACGTCGACCAGCGGGGAACCGACCTGAGCGGTCAGCACCTCACGACGCTTGATGTCGAACCGCAGATAGGCGGCGTTACGGTCGGAGGCCCGCTCCACCAGGGCGGTGGAGGCGTGGCAGGCGACCGCGATGCGGTCGAGGCGGCCTTCCAGGTCGGCCAGGGACAGACCGGGGCGCAGGTAGACCCAGACCCGCTCGCCGACGGGCGTGGGCTTGGCCCAGAGGATGAGCGGCAGGCTGCCGGACTGGTTGGCGATGATGAACTGCGCGAAGCACACGCGCAGCCGGTGCCGCACCACGAGGCACCAGGTCCAGGCGACCAGGAACCGGCGGGACACCGGCACGGCGGCGGGGACGCCGACGACCAGGGCGACCACGATGAGCGTGACCAGGGTCGAAGTGTGGTTGACGAGCTGCACCCAGCAGACGCCGAGAAGCGTGGTGATCCCGATCTCGGGAGTCCACCACCACAGCAGCCGCAGCACCGGCCAGATCCGCACGAGCAGCCAGGCCAGGCCGCCGAGGGGAACCCCGATCAGCGCGCCGACGAAGACGGCGAGGATGGGGTGGATGTAGGAAGCGGCCACCACGGCCGACAGAAGGCCGACGATGACCGCCGTGAGGATGAACGCCAACCGGGCGTTCCGTGCCGAGGACCGGTGAACTCTGGCCTCGATCACGGTGATGGTGCCGCTGGACTTCCGTCCGAAGGAGCGGCGAGGGCTAGACTTGGACACGACGAATCCCTCCCAATCGCGAGTTGGGTCGGATGAGTTGGAGGGCACGGGGTCGGCAGGTTTGGACGCCGGTACCGACCCCGCGCCATTTCTCGCGGGATGTGACCACCGGTCGTGGTCACCAGGCCGAGAACGTTGGACGCCGGAGCCGTCCTCGGACTGCTTGTTCACTTGGCTCGATCAGCGGACCTCAGGCCGCTGGAGGTCAGACACCACCAGGCTTCACACAGCACGCTGTGCGAAGGACTACTTGGCCGCCGAACCAGCCTTCGGCTTCAGCGAGATCGCACGGAACGCGACGCCGTTGCGCCCGTTGGTCGCCCACGGAATGGCCTCCAACTGCTCGACCTCGATGAGCTGCCCCACCATCACACCCGGCTTCTCTCCCGCCGTCGTGATGCTGATGACCTCACCGCCGGTCTCGTCGAGCACGATGACCTGGGTCGCCCACATGAGCCGGCCCGTTCCCTTCTCCGACCGCTGGTTGCCGTTCTGGTCGTTCTTCGGCTCCGGGTCCTTCGACACCGTCACCTGCTTGCCCTTGGTGTCCACGTACAGCTTCACAACAGACCTCCTGTGTCTGGGCGCATCCCCTGTTGGATGACTGCCCTGCCGTCAAAGTACCAACTCAGTTGGTACTACGCCAGACTCTTGCCGGAATCGTTTCGGCGTTTCGCTGGCACACACAACGATCTCTTTCGCTGCGATAGAACGACAGGTGTCACTCTGGTGACAGGTCTAAGTCCCCTCGCCATGCCCCCGCGATGGGGCGATACTGGCCCTATGGCTGACGTAGCTGCTGACCTCGACCGCCCCGTCTGGGCTACCAGGCTCAGGGCTGAACGCACTGCCCGAGGATGGTCACAGGGAGAAGCCGTCCGAGCGATGCGGGTGCACGCCACCGAACAGCTTCCGACCGATAGCACCCTGCTGCGGAATTGGAAGCGGTGGGAGGCGGGAAGTTCCGAGCCTGACGCCTTCTACAAGGCCCTGATCGCGAAGACCTTCGGCACCGTCACCGCCGCCTTCTTCCCACCCGCGACGCCTCATGAGGCTGACGCGGCACTGATCGCAGGCACCGGCATGGAGACAGTCGAGATTCTCGCTCGCCTGCGCAGCTCCGACGTCTCGGCAGCGACGCTCGAAGCGCTCCGAATCACCGCTGACCGCCTCTGCTGCGAGTACCCCTATATGGCGTCGGAGCAGCTACGGGTGGAGGGGCGGGCTTGGCTCCGTCGAATCACCGCACTGATGGATCGTCGGCTGACTCTTGCCCAGCACCAGGAGGTGTTGAGCCTCGCAGGATGGGTCGCGCTTCTCGTTGGCTGCGTGGAGTACGACATGGGGCTACGCCGCATTGCCGAAGGCACCCGCAAGGCTGCCTTGACGCTGGGCGACGAAGCCGGGAACGCCGCCATCTCTGGCTGGGCGTACGAGATGCGGGCGTGGTACGCGCTTACCCAGGGCGATTACCGAGGCGTGATCGCAGCCGCCGAGGCCGGCGAAGCAGTAGCAGCGCACGATGGGGCGGCGGTCCAGTTGACGGCGCAGCGCGCTAAGGCTTGGGCGCGGCTCGGCGACAGGCGGCAGGTCGAAACGGCGCTGGATAAGGGTCGATCATTGCTGGAGTCGCTGCCGTACCCGGAGGACACCGACCATCACTTCGTGGTGGACCCGGCGAAGTTCGACTTCTACGCGATGGACTGCTACCGCATCGCCGGTGAGGACCGTCTCGCGGAGATGTACGCCCGTGAGGTCATCCGTTCGTCTACGGACCCGGACGGGACCGAGCGCAAGCCCATGCGCAACGCCGAAGCCCGGATCACGCTCGGCGTCGTGGCGGCGCGCAGCGGGGATCTCGACCAGGCGGTCTCGTACGGCCGTCGAGCCTTGGAGGGAGATCGCAAGTCTCTGCCGTCGCTGCTGATGTGCTCCAAGGAACTGGCGACCCTGCTCCGGGATCGATACCCGACGGAGCCAGAGGCAGTTTTATACCTCGACGAGGTCCGGACCCTCAGCGCGAGCTGACTCCATCAGGATTACCCTCGGCGGATTCCCGTACAGGTCTACCGCCGACACCAGGACGCGGCCGACTCTCATGCCACTCAACGACCCGCTTCGGGCGCCACATGTGAGTACGCCCAACCGTCGCGTCGGGCTCCGGCATCTGACCCCGCTTCCGGTAGTTGCTGACCGTCGCCACCTTGACACCGAGGTACGCAGCTACATCAGAGGTCGTCCACCACTCCGCGGTGAGGTCAGGGCCAGCTTCCACACGGCCATTCTCGCATTAGCCCCGGTGTGCAGGTGGAGGCTGCACGGCACGGAAGCGTCATTGGCTGAGGTAGGTCCCGATGCAGCACCCAGCCGCCGACGGGGGGTAGGGCAGCGTCAGGGGACAGATTCAACCTTCGCCGAGTCCACCCAGCGGGCCAAGAGACTGAAGGCGGCTAGCTGTTCAAGGGCCTGCTGCTCGTCTACCTCGCCCAGGGCCGCGTGCATGGCCGGGTTCCTGACGGCTGCATAGAGTCCCTCAGCTAGCGACCGAACGCCTCGATGAAGGCTCTGGTAGGTCTTGCTGCCGTCGTCCACCATCACCCGCAGTCGAGGAGCACTGCTCTTAGGTGGATCAAGAGAGAAAGCCTGGTTGAACAGATCCGTCTCGGAGATATCTCGCCGCCCGATTTTCGCCTGGGTCTCGGCGTTGACCTGGATCGCCGCCTGGGACACCGCCTGCCGGAAGTGCTTGGTGCGCCATAGGGGAGCAGCGCTCTCCCAGACCCAGGGGTGGAGCTTGCCGGCGTCCATCTCGGGTGCTCCATCGCCCAGCCGTTCGCGTAACTCCGCGTCCCGCTCGATCGTTACCTTGCCGCGAGACGCCCACTCTCGCAGATCCTCCCAGCCCTCGTGCTTCTTACCGGAGGAGCGACGATCATCCCGCCAGCTAGGAAGAACGCGGTCGAGGATCTGTTCTACGACATGGGCCGCCTCAGCCGCTTCGGTTTCTGAACCTCGCTGCACGGTGCCGAAGTAGACGATGCCTGAGCCGCGCATGTCTGGCGCGACCTGCTCCGTCACGTGCAGGAAGCGATCGATCTGCTCGATCGCCCAATCTTTGTCCAGCTTGCTCACCGTTGCAGTATCGATCAAGCGCAGCGCTTAGCACAGACAGAACCGGCTCGACCTGCTCCACCGATAGGGCAAGTGGTCGGCTGCCGGCGGCTGCCGGCGAAAGTGGTTCAAAGTTTCTGTACGTCTTCAAGGCGGCCCGCAACGGGCCGCACGCGCCGCCGCCTGGGCGCGCGTCCGTCGCTCCGCTGGCGCTCCGACTCCGGCCACGCAACACGCCCGGCGTCTGGCGCGGAAGCGGGAAGCCCAAGGGGCCGCCGCAGAACGACAGGGGCGTCTACCGGTGAGGGTGGGCCGGCAGCCGGCCGGGCCGCGCGGCCACAAGCCCGCGCGGCGTAGGGGAGCGCACGCCGGCCGCGTCGGCGAGCTGGCGGCAGTCGGGGGTTGCGGCTACTGCGCCTCCGGCGGGGGCGCTCCGGCTCCAGGATGGCCGGGGCTCCGTCGGCGGGTCCAGGTCCGTGGGTGGTTGCGGTAGGCCATCCCGTCTGCCATCGACCCGAGCAAGCCGAGCAGACCACCGCCCGACCCGCCAGCGTCCGAACGTATGTCAAGGTCCGCTTGACGTGGCGGGCCGGGCGGCGGCCCGCTCCCCAGCAGGGCGGGTCGAGGGCAGACGGGATGGAAATAGGCTAAAGCTGAGCGAATCTCAAGCTTCGCCTTCACTGCCCGCACTGTCGACGAGAGCAAGAACTCGTTCATCATCCGGGGCCCGATCAACCAGGATGTCAAAATAGTCCTGCCAACGCTTCTTGGAGCTGTAGAGCAGTCCATTCCAGTCGGTGGCATCCATACCCCGAGACCTCAGGTCGTCGATCTCCTCCCGGATCGCCCCCTGGCTGTCAAGCTTGTCCGCAACCATCAGGCCTTGGACATGTTTAAAGATCCCGGCAGTGCTTGGATAAATGGAGTTTCGCAGAGTTAGGACGTACTGCTTGAAGCGACTAATGTGATCCCAGTTGGCGGTTAGGCCTGGACGCATGAATTCGACGACCAAGACCTTGTCATTGGAAGACAGTAGCAAATCGATTCTCCGGTCCCAGCCGTCCATCTGATCCAGAGTGTGAGTGCCTGCATCCCGCGCAATCGTATTAAGGCTCTTCTCGACTTTATATGTGTCCCACTCGGGGGAAATCATCCAAGGGTTCTCGGCGATATAGTCACGCACGGCATTCTCAAGTTCCTTATTCTTGATCCTCTCTTCAAGGCCCGCAATTAGGTTGAGCTGCACCCGCACCCTCTCAGCCGCATGCAGTGCATTCATGACCCGCGACTCTGCCAGAATCTTCACGAGCACTTCGGCATCTAGCTCAGCGGTCTGCGACAGCTTGTCGATCAATTCGCGGAGGCGGCCGCCTTCCCAAGCTGAAAGGATGGCATTTGCCAATTGAGCGAAATCATCGTCAGATAGGACCGATATTCTCGCTATAGCCTTTAGTGCTCGATCGACGATCCTCCTCTCATGAGATTCAAGCTTTTGAAGCCTGTTCGAGAAGGGGGAAAGCTTTAGGTTGATCTTCTTGACCTTATCTTCGGCTCTTCGCTCCTGCCATCGCAAAAGCAGGTTCTTGACCCGCTTCTGCCCCCAGTCCAGGAGGGGCTGTGCGGCCTCAGCATCCCAATTAATCCGTTGTCTCTCTGTTGAGATTAGGTCCTTTTCTTGATCATCGATGTAATCTGCCTCCACTCTCCCCGACATGTAGCTGAGTGCTTGCTGGCCGCCGATTCCGCCACTTAGATTGAAGAAGAATGGTCGTTGTGACAGCTTTCCGTGGCTGAACACCGCGATACCGGACAGGTCCTCGTCAGAAAGAGTGTCGCGGTAGAAAACGAAGCGCCAGCGGATGTGCTGCCCATTGCTAAGCACTTCTTCTCCCCAGCCATCATTGATAACCAGACCAGGAGGCATCTCCTCGTCCTTGTATGCTGAAGGAAAGTCGAACTGGATCTTCTCTGCGTCCTCATCTTCGGATATCCGGACTCCGTCTACCAGGACTGAGAATTGATCAGCGCGTTCAAGCAGTAAGAAACGTCGCGCCATGCTCCTGCGGAACTGGGCAGGGTTTGGCGTCTGCTTCATGGTTAGCTGCGATAGAACCAGTTTCGTCCCGTGCTCGGATTTGCGAGTCTCGTCGGGCGGAAGGTACTGAAGCACCTCGACTTCCATGGGGCGTCGGCTCTCTGGTCCGTCGCCAGCGCCGGTCAGCCTTTCCACGTCAAGTTGAAAAACGGTTTTCTCGCCGGTTTCCTTGCTGACTGTCTCGACCCGCACTAATGAAGCGATTCCGAAACCGGCAAACTTCCCAATTCCCTTGCGACCCATAACGGGCCTGCCTGCCGTGGTCTTGTCGCTGTTTCTGTCCTTGCGCCTGTTGTAACCTACCTTTAGGTATCGATCCTGACATTGCTCCAATGTCATGCCATCGCCGTTGTCGGCAATTCTAATTTCTGCGCCGTCTCGTACGTTCTTCGGAAGCGAGATGTCGACGACCGTAGAATCTGCATCCCAGGCATTGGAAACCAGCTCCGCAATGGCTGCTACCGGAGACTGGTACATGTCGATGCCAAGGTGTTCGATGACCCTGCCGTGGAACTCGATTCGAAGTTTGGCTTCCAAGTGCGCCACCACTCTCGTATGAGTCAGGTAGCCGTCCATGTTAGACGCTTACAAGCCCTTGGGTAAGGAGCCTTCCGCTTCGCATTCTGGCTCAGTCGTGGCAGAGATGTGCGATTTGGGAAAGAAAGGGATGAATTGTGTTGATGCAGTCGAGGTGGGCGACAGATTGCATCGCCCCACCCCTCCTTCTTGCCGGTATGCTCAGCTCTGTTCCCTTGATTGACGTGGCAGCAAGGGCGCCGGCGTGATCGCGTCCGAGGTGCGAGCACGTCGCCATCTATTCCCTTGAATTTCGGTGTAAGGCTCTGGGTCGCCCGTCCTCCAAGGAGCTACTCGTGTGCTGACAAACCTGCCCAAGGTTGGTATCGGTAGGTGCAGTTCAGCCGCCATGCGTGGGTGAGGGTTGTAATGCCCGAAGATTACGATGCCATCGGGCCGGAGATGCTTACGTGCGTCACGAACCCGCTTAGCGCTGTCAACCTGCTGTGCCGCGGTCAGAACTGTTGCCCTATTGACCAGCTCGCCGGTGAGTTCTCGGAACAGATTGTTGACGGCAGTCTGGCCGCTGTCGGCATAGACAATGCTGTCTAGCTTCGCGGGGTTTGGGATGTGCAATAGGGTATTCTTGACAAGCTCGGCCTCTCGATGAAGCCAGAGGATACGGTCCCGGCCGTGATCATTGAGCTTGCGCTTGCCGTCGCGCTGCTTGCCTTTTTCTCTCAGATCCGCCTCTGAAATGCGGATCAGCCCAGCCGCCCAGCGAGCCGTGTAGTCGTTGCCCCAGACGACGAGTGCTACTTTCGCTCCATATCTGTACATCTCAATTGGAATTTCCCATTCGTAGAGGTTGAGTGACCATTTGCAGTCGACGTCGACGCCTGCGATCAGGTAGTCCAGATCGATGCCGTCCTCGAAACAAAACTCTCGCTGAAGCCAGATCTCGACGAGTGTGCCCATATGGGTTTTCTCGGTTTTTAGCAGCTGCGTGTAGTCCCAGCGGCCGGTGCGCTGCCCGTCGTAGATCTGGTCAAGCGCCTCGCGGATCGCGTAGCCGGTGCGGACGCCGTCGGGGTCCAGGTCAACGAGCGCGTCGCGGACGGCCCACAGCTCGGGATCTTCGTCGCGTGTAGGGGGTCTGGCATCGGTGACGAAGGGCTTTGGGCCGTAGGCCACCTTCGGTCGGTCCTTGCTGGTGGGGCGAGGAGGTCGAAGGCGTCGTAAACGTGTGCGAAGAGTCGCCGGCTCCTCCGCTGCCTCAGCCAGGAAGAGCGGATCTTGTGGAAATGGCATCCACGGAGATTGCCGGCGATGCTTCCCTAGGTCAACGTGCCATGCTCGCTGGCTGCCGCGTCAGGTCAGCCGAGGCTTGATGTGCCGAGCGATCGCCGCAGCGAGACCTGACGGGACGGCGTTGCCGATCTGCTTCGCGATCTCGGTCTTCGACCCGCACCACAGGTACTCCTTGGGAAAGTCCTGCAACAGGGACGCCTCGTAGTGCGTGATGACGCGGTTGACCCGACGTGTGGGGTCTTCGGGATCCCACTGCGGGTGTAGGTACTGACCCTTTTCGGGCTTGAAGAACTCGGTGCGGATAGTCAGCGAGGGGGCATCCCAGCGCATGCGTCCCATGACGTCCGTCGTCCCGGTCTTCTTCTCCCGCCAGCATCTGGATAGCAGATGGTCAGGGAGGTTGAAGCGGCCGCCACCAGGTGGGATGTGGTCGTACCGGTCCAGGGACAGCGGCGTGGGGTTACGCCCGAAGTGGATCTCACTTCCCTTGAAGACCCCACGGATGCGTTGGCCGAAGTACTCCGTCGTCGTCTGCGGCAGTTCCGTCGTGGCCGGCCGTTCGTCTAGCCCTGCGATGCGGCTGCGCACCGTCTCCCACGGCTTCAGTCCGTCCGTCGGGACCTTCGCATGGGTCGGTGACGGAAGGGGAATCTTGCCGACTCGCGAGCCGATCACGATGGTGCGTGGACGGCGTTGCGCTACACCGTAGTCAGCGGCGAGCAGGACCCCGGGGGTGAGTTGGTACTCCTTAATGATGCCGTGGTCGGCCTCGTCGAGCAGAAGCTGGAACTCGCTGCTCTTCGAAAACCGCTCGACATTCTCGATGACGAAGACCTGTGGTCGAGCCGTCACTACGAACCGCAGGTATTCCTTCCAGAGCTTGTTCCGAGGATCGTCCACGTCCTTGCTGCCCAGGTTCGAGAAGCCTTGGCAAGGAGGTCCGCCGATGATCACGTCGGCCTGCGGGATCTTCTCCTCAGTTACCTCGGCGATGTCTCCCCAGTGGGTATGTGACTCTCCGAAGTTGGCCGCGTACGTGGCGGCAGCCGCCAGGTCCCACTCGACGGCGAGCGCGGGACGGTAACCCTCCGCGTGGAAGCCGACGGTCATGCCGCCGCATCCTGCGAAGAGGTCGATCATGCTGGGACTGTCGCTCATCCGCGACATACTAGCCTCCGCTCACGTGAGAATCCCCTAGCCGCACCGGTGGAATAGAACAAATGTCTGATCAATCCTGGGCGTCTTCGCCAGCGGTACGAAAGTGCATGCAGGCGAACACGGGGCGTAACACCAAGCCTGAAGTGCGTCTGCGGCAGGCCGTTCATGCCCTTGGACTTCGTTTCTACGTCGGCAGACGCCCCATCAAGGCTGTTCGCCGGACGGCCGACTTGGTCTTTCCTCGGCTCCGACTCGCCGTGTTCCTCGACGGATGCTTCTGGCATGGCTGTCCCGAACATCACACGGTTGCGAAGACCAACGCAGAGTTCTGGGCGGAGAAGGTCGCTACCAACCGTCGACGAGACGTTGAGACGAACGCAGTCCTGGAAGCTGCGGGCTGGACCGTCGTCCGAGTCTGGGAGCATGAACCCTCCGATCAAGCCGCTGGCAGGATCGCCAGCACAGTGCGTGCGTTGCGCAGCACTCCGCCAGACCAGCACGACGAACGCCTGACCGAGCGCGTTAACCTCCGAGGACTTGACTCTGAGGCAGCAAGAAGGCAGCGCAAGCGTCGACGCGGGTCGGACCCGGACGCGAACCGATAACCTCCGACGCCTGCTCGTCGCTGCTGGCTGCCACCGCCCGACATCACGCGACAGCTTGAGACCGCATCCCCCCGACGGGGGTCGTCCCTTTGCGGGACGAGCGTTCCGCGTCAGCTCAGGGCGCGTAGCCGGGGTCGGCGACCGCCTCGGCGATGCGGATGAGCCAGTGCAGATCGTTGGCCCGGGACTTCGCACTCGCCTCGGGACTGAGGATGCTGCCCAGAAACGCGGCGACATCGTCGAGATGCCGTTCGCCGCGGTAGTAACTCAGCAGGACCGGGTCCGGCTCCAGCGCCCCGTAGCCTTCGCGGAAGAGTTCAGCCCGGTGCGCGTCGATCGGGTGCTCGCCGAAGTCGGCGCTGTGGACGAACATCAGATCCCGCTCGCGCGGCGCGAGGATCGGCGCGTCCCAGTCCACGACGTGCAGCGGACCGTCGCCGTCGGCGATCAGGTTGCCGGGATGGATGTCGGCGTGGCAGATGACGTGCTGTCCCGGCGTCACGCGCGACGCCAGGTCGTCGACAGTCTCCGCCAATCGGCGCAGCGCGGCACCGTACCGCTCCCAGAAGGCGCCCAGGACCTCGCTCGTTGCGGCCTGCCCGCCGAGGGTCCGCAGTCGGTCGCCCGCGCTCGATCGGTACGTCTCGACCGGCAGGACGGCTGCTACCTCAGCGCTCGGCGTGACCCGGTGCAGCCGGCCCAGGAAATCGCCGTACTCGGTCCACTGGCGGTCGGTGAGACCGCGGCCCCACAGGCTGTCGCCGTCCTGGAACGGGTAGAGCAGTAGTCGGTAGTCCCCGAACCGACGTGCAACCCCGCCATCGAGGCGAAGGTCCAGCGGCGCGACCACCTGCCGGAGGCCCCGCGCGCGGAGGAAGCCGGGCAGCAGGACGGCGGCCGGAGTGAAGTCGCCGCGGCGTACCTTCAGGAAGCAGCGCCCGCCGTCGGACGTCTCCACCCGGTACGCCCACGCGTGCCCGTCGAGGCCGACCGGCATGAACGCCAGGTCGACGACGTCCACCGACCAGGCGGCGGCGACCTCGGCCGCCAGCAGCCGCTCGTCGATGTCCGGCTTGTCGATCACCCGGCGGAGCGTCGCAGCCGCTGGCTGGGCCGGGCAAGGGAGTTACCGGATCACCGCGCGCAGCGTCTGCCGGTCCGGCTCGAAGCACACCAAGCCTCGGCCCCGCTCGTCGGCCACGACCCACGGGTGACCGACGTACGTCTGCTGCCGGTAGGACTGCCCGGGCCGCAGCACCGCGTACTGCTGTCGACGGCCGTCGTAGTTGATCCAGTGGACCACGACTGTCGACCCGTGGCTGTTGACGAAGTCGATGAAGGTCGACGGGCCACCGCCGTGCGAGCGCAGCCGCGACTCACGCGAGGCCGGTAGCGGGGCCAGTTCCCCCGGGCCGACCACCGGCGGCTTCGACCGGGGGATCGACGGCTTCGGCGAGGTCGGCCGGCTGCTCGGGGTGGGGCGGCGGGTCGGTGCGGCGGTGCGGCTGGGCGCGACGGCGCGGCTGGAGAACGACACCGACGGCGGCGCGTAGGACTCGGCGGGCGTCTCCGTCACCGACCCCGCCCTCGTCGGGGACGCCAGGATCGCCTGGCCCTCGAGCGGCGGCGGGAGGTCGGGGCGACGCGGCGTGGCGAAGACGCTGACGATGCTCGCCAGTACCACGACCACGAGCCCGATTGCGATGGCGGCGAGCAACGTCGGCGACGTATCGCGGAGCCAGATCTCGCCGCCGGCCGTTGGGGCGGACCGTGAGTGGGGTCGTACCGAGGGGGGCGTGAGGGGGTGCGGTGAATCGGTCATGGCCTCGATTCCGCAAGCCGGTGCCGTTCATCGAGCGGCGAGGGGCCCCGATTATCCGCTACTGATCATCCCTGTCGTCAATGGCCGACGGGCCACTCGTTGCCTCCGTCTCCGGCACATAGCAGATCAACCGGGCCACCGAGGTCTGTCCACAACGCCCTCCGTTGTCCACAGGGCACCGGTCCCGCATCCCTCGGCCGGGCAGGCTGCACCGCGGCACGTCCGAGTCCGACCGATGGAGGCCGCCATGCCGCCCCGTACCCCGCTCCCGCCGTACCGTCGCCTGCCCCTGCTCGTCACCTCCGACGGCGACCTTCTCGACGAGCTGTTGCGACTCGCGGCGGCCGGCGGCACCGAGGTCGAGCTGGCGGCCGACCCGGCCGCCGCCCGGGCCCGCTGGGCGCCGGCGCCGCTGGTGCTCATCGGCGCCGACCAGGCGGCGGCCTGCCTGCGGGCGCGCCTTCCCCGCCGCGCCCGCACGGTCCTGGTCGGTCGCTCCGGAGAGCTCGATCCGGGTACGGAGTTGGCCGAACTCATCGGCGCGGAGCACGTCGCGACGCTGCCGGCGGCCGAGCCCTGGCTGGTCGACCGGTTCGCCGAGTGCGTGGCCGGTCCGGCGGGCCCGGGTCAGGGCCGGGTGGTGGCTGTGCTCGGCGGCCGGGGCGGCGCCGGAGCCAGCGTGCTTGCCGGTGGGCTCGCCGTCAGCGCGGCCCGGTCCCGGCTCCGCACGCTGCTCGTCGACGCCGACCCGCTCGGCGGCGGTCTCGATCTGGTGCTCGGCTGGGAGCAGCTCGACGGGTTGCGCTGGCCGGAGCTGGCCGGCACGGACGGGCGGGTCGACCCGCCGTCGCTGATCCGCGCGTTGCCCAGCCGGGGCGACCTGGTGGTGCTCTCCTGGGACCGGGGCGACCTGCGGCACCTGCCGGCCGAGGCGATGGCCGCCACAGTCGACGCCGGCCGACGCGGGCGGGACCTGGTCGTACTCGACCTGCCCCGGCACCTCGACGACGCGGCTGTGGTCGCGCTCCAGGCCGCCGACCGGGCGCTGCTCGTCGTACCGGCCGAGCTGCGGGCGGCGGCCGCCGCGGCCCGGGTCGCCGCCGTCGCCGCGCCGCACTGCGTCGACCTGTCGGTCATCGTGCGTGGTCCGGCGCCCGGTCGGCTGCGCGCGGCCGAGGTGTCCCGGGCGCTGGGGCTGCCGCTCGCCGGCACGCTGCGACCCGAGCCGGGGCTGTGCCGTGGGCTGGAGCGGGGTGAGGCGCCGGGCGCGAGCGGGAAGGGGCCGCTCGCCGCGCTGTGTCAGCGGATCGTGGACGAGCTGGTCGAGTCGTCGGCTGCGGGTGCGGCATGACCGCGCCGGCCGACCCGGGGGACCTGGCCGCCCGGGTCCGGCACCGGTTCGCCGCCGAGGCCACCCCGGTCACGCCCGCGGCGATCGTCTCGGCGGTACGCGCCGAACCGGCGACGGCGGTGCTCGGCGACACCACGCTGCTGCGGATCGCCGACCGGGTGCACGACGACCTGGTCGGCGCCGGTCCACTGGCACCGCTGCTCGCCGACCCGCAGGTCACCGACGTGCTGGTGAACGGGGTGCGGGTCTGGGTCGACAGGGGACGAGGGCTACGGCAGGTCGCCGTGCCGCTGGGCACGCTCGACGACGTACGCCGGTTGGCGCAGCGCCTCACCTCGGCGGCCGGTCGCCGGCTCGACGACGCCTCCCCGTACGCCGACGCGCGCCTGCCCGACGGCACCCGGCTGCACGCGGTGCTGCCTCCGGTGGCGACCGACGGGCCCTACCTGTCGTTGCGTACCTTCCGGCAGCGGCCGTTCACCCTCGACGAACTCGTCGAGCGGGGCACGGTGCCCCGGCCGATCGCCCCGCTGCTCGCCGCACTCGTGGCGGCCCGCCTCGCGTACCTGGTCAGCGGCGGCACGGGATCCGGCAAGACGACGCTGCTCAACACGCTGCTCGGGCTGGTGCCCGGCACCGAGCGGATCGTGCTGGTGGAGGACGCCGCCGAGCTGCGCCCGGTGCACCCGCACGTGATCGGGTTGCAGGCCCGGACGGCGAACGTCGAGGGCGCCGGAGCCGTCGGGCTCGGCGACCTGGTCCGGCAGGCGCTGCGGATGCGGCCGGACCGGCTGGTAGTGGGCGAGTGCCGGGGCGCCGAGGTGGTCGACCTGCTCGCCGCGTTGAACACCGGCCACGACGGCGGGGCGGGAACGCTGCACGCGAACGCCCCGGCCGACGTTCCGGCCCGGCTGGAGGCGCTCGGGATGCTCGGCGGCCTGCCCCGGCTCGCGTTGCACGCCCAGGTCGCCGCCGCGTTGCAGGTCGTCCTCCAGCTCCGCCGTACCGGCGAGGGGCGCGTCCTCGACTCCATCGGCCTGCTGCTGCCCGACGGGCCCGACCGGGTGGTGACGGTGGTTCCGGCCTGGGCGCGCGGCCGGGGTCTTGCCCCGGCGGCCCTGCTGCTCGCCGGCCTGCTGCGGGAGCGGGGAGCGCCGGTACCGCCGATCCTCCAGGCGGCGTGGCCCGGTCCGGCAGAACCGTCGTGACCGGCCACCTCTGGCCGGCGGTCCTGCTCCTGGTGGCTGCGGCGGTCGCCGTCGCCTGGCCGGTACGGGCCGCTCGCGCCCGGCGGCTGGCGGTCCTGGGCAGTGCGGACATCCCGGTCGAGCGGGTGAAGGGCGCACGTCCAGCATCCCCGGACCTGCGACGACGTCCGCTCGACGCCGGGCCGAAGGCGTCCGCACGGCCTCCCGGCCGGGGCCGGGAACGGCGTCGACCCGGTGTCGGGCATCAGGTACGGCGATGGACGGGCCTCGTGCCGGTTCCGGTGACATCCTCTCCGGCGTCGGCTCCTGCGCTGCCGCTCTCCGCCGGACGCGTGCTGCCCGTGGCGGCGCTGTGCGGGGCCGTGACCGGGGCACTGCTCGGCGGTCCGGTGGCCGCCCTGGTGCTCGCCACCTACGGCGTGCTCGCGGCCCGGGCGGTGCTGCGCCGACGTACCCACCGGACGGCCACCCTCGCGCACCGCCGCGATCTGGACCGCCTCGCCGCCGTCGCCGCCGACCTGCGGGCCGGGCTACCCGTCGACGGCGGTGTCGACGACGGCCCGGGACGCGTCGCGCGGCTGGCCCGGGCCGCCGGGAGACTGGCCGACCAGACGGGTGCGCCGCTGGCCGATCTGCTGGAACGGATCGAGGCCGACGCCCGCGCCGCCGACCGGGGCCTTGCCGCTGCCGCCGCCCAGGCCGCCGGGGCTCGGGCGACCGCGTGGCTGCTCGCCGCGCTGCCGCTCGGCGGCATAGGTCTCGGCTACGGCATCGGGGTGGACCCGGTGGCGGTGCTCCTGCACACGCCGGTGGGTGCCGGCAGTGCGGTGGCGGCAGTCGTGTTGCAGGTCGGCGGGTTGCTCTGGGCCGAGCGACTCGGCGTCACGCCCGGGCGGGCCGCCTGATGTCACGGCAGGTACTGGCCGCCGTGTGTCTCGGCGGCGCCGCGTCGCTCCTGGTCGTCGCCGGTCCGGTCGTCCGCCCGGCACGGCGGCTGCGCCGGCTCGCTCCGACGCCGCCGCCGGCTCGCCCGGCGTGGTGGCCGGATCGGGTACGCCTCGGCGCAGCGCTGGCCGGAATCGCGGTGGCGGTGGTGGTCGGCGGTGTCACGGGCGTGTTCCTCGGGCTGCTGGCCGGTGCCGCCGCCGACCGTCTGCTACGCCGGATCGAGCCGCGCGCCGCCCGGGAACGGCGGCTGCGGGAGACGACCGATCTGCCGCTCGCCGCGGACCTGCTGGCGGCCGCGCTGCGGGCGGGCGCGCCGGTCGACCGCTCGGTGCTCGCCGTCGCCGAGGCGCTCGGCGGGCCACTCGCGGACCGGCTCGGCCGGGTCGGCCGGACGCTACGGCTCGGAGGCAGCCCCGGCGAGGCCTGGGCGCACCTGGAAGGCGTCACCGGGGCCGAACCCGTGGTCGCGGCGGCGGTCCGCTCGTCGAACAGCGGCGCCGCACTGGCTCGCGCGCTGACCCGGCTGGCCGACGACCTGCGTGCCGAACGGTCGACCTCGGCCGAGGCGGCGGCCCGCCGCGCGGGCGTGCTCATCGTGCTGCCGCTCGGGCTGTGCTTCCTGCCCGCCTTCATTCTCGCCGGTCTGGTGCCGGTGATCGTCGCCGTGCTCGGCGACGTGCTGTGAACCATCGAGAAGGGACGTACGACATGCGCAAGCTCCTCATCCGCCTGCGGGGTGACGCCGGTATGAACACCGCCGAGTACGCGGTGGGCACCCTCGCCGCGGTCGCCTTCGCCGGGATCCTGCTGAAGGTGCTCACCTCCGGCAACGTGCAGTCCGCGCTGACCGCCGTCATCGACCGGGCCCTGAAGTGATCGGGCGCCGGTGGGCCGGCCGTGGTGGTGGGTGGCTCCACGAACCAGCAGTCCCGCTCGACGTGTCGACCGAGCCCGGCTCGACCCGGGACGCCGTCGGCACCCGGGCCGGGGAGGTGCGGCGCCGGTGGCGCTTGTGGGCCGCGTGCGAGCGGGGTTCCTTCACCGCCGAGTTGGCGGCCGGCCTGCCGGCGCTCATGCTGCTCCTCGTCGCCGGTCTGACCGCGGTGAACGCTGTGGGTACCCGGGTCGCGTGTGTCGACGCGGCCCGGGAGGCGGCGCTCGCGGCGGCCCGGGGCGAGCCCGGCACGGTTGCCGCAACCCGGTACGCCCCGGACGGCGCCGAGGTGTCGGTGACTGTGACAGGCGATCGGGTCACGGCGACGGTCCGGGCACCGGTCCGGACGTTCGGTACGCGGCTGCCCCGGCTGGTCGTGGCGGCGGAGGCGGTGGCCGCCGTGGAACCCGGAGCGCCGGGGCCGGTGCCGTGAGAGCCGGCGGTGCCTGGGCCGACTCGTCCTTCCGCCAGGTCGTCGTGGGAGGCCGAGCCGACCCGAGCAGGCGCGGGGCGAGCAGATCTCGGGTGGGCGGGCCTGCGGGGAGAGGGGAGCGTGGGAAGCCTGGTGTGAGGACGTCCTCGACCGACCGGGGCGGCGCGACCGTGTGCCTGCTCGCGATCGGAATGGTGTTCGTGCTGGTCGGGGTGTTCGGCGCCGCGCTCGGGGCGGCCCGGTGTGCGCGGCATCAGGCCCGCAACGCGGCGGACTTCGGGGCGCTGGCCGGTGCCGTGCAGGTGCTCGACGGAGCCGACGTCGCGTGCGCTCGCGCCGCCGACCTGGTCTCGGCCAACGGCGGCCGGATGACCGGGTGCCGGGCCGACGGACTCGACCTGATCGTCACGGCGCAGGTACGCGTCGCCCCGCTGCCGGGGCTGACCCGGGACGCCGTCGCGACGTCCCGGGCCGGGCCGGCCCGGTCCTGACGGGCGGACGCCAGTGCCGGAACCGAGAGCCGGGCCGGCCCGAGTGCCGCAGGTCAGCGGGACTGGAGGGCGTCCAGTCCGACCGCCATGGCGATCACCAGCCGACGGTCGATCTGCGGGTGCTGGATCTCCACGTTGTACCGGTCCCGCAGACCCCACTTCCGGTCGACCGAGAACACCGGCTGGCCGCCGGCCATGAAGTCGAAGTGGTACGGCAGCCAGGAGAGCGAGTCAACGAACCGGCGCAGCAGCGCGACCGGCAGGCTGCGCTCCTGCCCGGTGGCGGGCGGCAGGCCGGGCTGCTCGACGTGCCACGTCGAGCGCAGCAGCGACTGGGCGAAGTCCTTGCGGAACAGCCCGATGGGGTTGCCCGCGTGATCGGTCACGTCGTAGGTGGCGCCGAGGTCGAGCCGCTGACGGGCCTTGAAGCCGAGAAGGGGGTACTGCTTGGAGTCGTCGGTGTAGATGGTCACCTGCTCCTTGAAGGCGAGCCGCTTCTGCTGCGCGAACGCGAGCAGCCCACCCTCGGAGCCGTCGGGCGCGACCGAGTGCACCTCGTACTGGTTGACCATCATCCGGAGTCGCTGACGGATGATGAACCGGTGCTGGGCCTGCAGGTTGTCGGGCGACATGGGCTCTCCTTCGAGGGGTCGCCGGAGTCTTGCACAGCGGGCCGACGACCGCTCGCCCGAGCGCACCCACCGCTGCCTGGACGGACGGGCCCGCACGCAGGAGCCGCACGGTGGCATGAGGCGAAGCATGGCGCCGTTGCCGTGACCGGCGCGGGCCGGGACTGCGCGACCGCGGGCCGGAGGTGGAGGCGGGACGCAAGGTCAGCGGCCGCCGTCGACCGTGGCCTTCATCGCCCAGCTGTTCAGCACCTGATGGATGCCGCGCAGACGCTCGTTGATCTGCTCCAGCCGTTCCGCCTGGGCGAGCGTGGCCATCGCGGTGCCCAGCGCTATCTGCTGGTCGGGCGTGAGGTTTTCCTGGTCGATGGTGTAGAGCAGCTCGACGGTCTCGGCGATCGTGTCGGCCACGGCGGCACCTCCGGCGGGACGGGTCTCGGGTCACCTGTGCGCTACCGAAATGATGCATGGAAGCGCTCCCATACATCAATGCCCCGCCGGCTCTACCCTCATGCACCCGTCCCACCAACCAGACACCTGGGCACCCGCGGAGCCGCACGGCCCAGCTTGATCGACACCAGTTCGGGGAAGTGGCGGGGTCCAGCACCTGTCGATACCGCAACCTCCCCGAAGTGGCGGCGGGCAGCCCCAATCGGCCCGGTGCGGTCAGGCGGGTGGGGCACCGGCCGCCTGAGCTGGGCGGGCGCCGCCGCCTCCGGGCCGGCCGCCGCCTCCGGGCCGGCCGCCGCCTCCGGGCCGGCCGCCGCCTCCGGGCCGGCCGCCGCCTCCGGGCCGGCCACCGCCTCCGGGCCGGCCACCGCCGCCTCGCCGCCGGCCGTGGCGAGGTTGGTCAGCACCACGTCGAGGACCTTCACCGCCTCCGCCTTGGCCAGCGGGTTGTTGCCGTTGCCGCACTTCGGGGACTGGACGCACGACGGGCACCCGGTCTCGCACCCGCACTCGGCGATCGCGTCCCGGGTGGCGCGCAGCCAGGCGGCGGCGGTGCCGTACGCCCGCTCGGCGAAACCCGCCCCGCCGGGGTGGCCGTCGTAGACGAAGACGGTCGGCGCCTCGGTGTCCGGGTGCAGGGCGGTGGACAGCCCGCCGATGTCCCACCTGTCGCACGTCGCCATCAGCGGCAGCAGGCCGATGGCGGCGTGCTCGGCGGCGTGCAGCGCGCCCGGCACGTCAGCCGCCTCGACACCGGCGGCGGTCAGCGACTCGGGGGAGAGCGTGAACCACACCGCGACGGTGCGCAGCTCCCGCGCGGGCAGGTCCAGCGGGCGGGTGTCGATCACCTCGCCGGTGGCGATGCGCCGCCGCTGGTACGACACCACCTGGCTGGTCACGTCCACCTCGCCGAGGAACAGCCCGACCGGCCCGGCGTCCACGTACGAGCGGACCGACACCACCGACAGCGAGGTGACGTCGCGGGCGTGGGTGGACCAGTCCGGCTCCTCGGCGTGCACGAGCGCGCACCCGTCGGCCAGGTCGAGCGAGTCGACCACGTACGAGACGCCCTGGTGCAGGTAGACCGCGCCGGTGTGCAGCAGGAAGTGCGCTGACCCGCCGTCGACGGTGCCGAGCAGCCGGCCGGTGGACTCCTCCACCACGCACACCGGGGCGCCGCCCTCGCCGCGCAGGTCGACCTCGGGGCGTTCCCGGTGCCGCCAGTACCAGCCGGTGGGCCGCTGCCGCAGCGCCCCCGCCTCGACCAGCGAGTCCACCGCCTCCTTCGCACCCTCACCGAACAGGTCCAGGTCGGCCGGGGTGAGCGGGGACTCGTGGGCGGCGCAGGCGAGCTGCGGCGCGAGCACGTACGGGTTGGCCGGGTCGAGCACCGTCGCCTCGACCGGCCGCCCGAACAGCGCCTCCGGGTGGTGCACCAGGTAGGTGTCGAGCGGGTCGTCCCGGGCCACCAGCACGGCGAGCGCCTCGTCGCCGGAGCGCCCGGCCCGCCCGGCCTGCTGCCACAGTGACGCGCGGGTGCCGGGCCAGCCGCAGATCAGCACCGCGTCCAGGCCGACCAGGTCGACGCCGAGTTCGAGCGCGTTGGTGGAGGCGAGCCCGAGCAGGTCGCCGTGCAGCAGCGCCCGTTCCAGCTCGCGGCGTTCCTCGCGCAGGTAGCCGGCCCGGTAGGCGGCAACCCGGTCGCCCAGCCCGGGTACGGCCTCGTCGAGCGACCGCCGGGCGTTCGCCGCGACCACCTCGGCGCCCCGGCGGGACCGCACGAACGCGAGCGTGCGTACCCCCTCGACCACGCTGTCGGCGAGCAGGTCCGCGGTCTCCCGCAGCGCGGAGCGCCGGACCTGGACGAGGTCGGCGTCGACGGACGAGTCGGTGGGCGGCAGCAGTGGCGGCTCCCAGAGCGCGAACGTCACCCCGCCGCGCGGCGACGTGTCCTCGGTGACGGCGGTGACGGGCAGGCCGGTGAGCCGCTCGGCCGCCGCCGCCGGGTCACCCGACGTGGCGGAGGCCAGCAGAAAGACGGGGGTACGCCCGAAGCGCGCGCACTGCCGCCGTAACCGTCGCAGTACGTGCGCGACGTGTGAGCCGAAGACGCCCCGGTAGGTGTGGCACTCGTCGACCACCACGTACGCGAGGCGGCGCAGGAACCCGGACCAGTGTGCGTGCCCGGGCAGGATGCCGTGGTGCAGCATGTCCGGGTTGGTCAGCACGAACCGGGAGTGCCGGCGGATCCACTCCCGTTCGGCGCGCGGGGTGTCCCCGTCGTAGGTGGCGGGGCGTACCCCGTCGAGTTCGAGACCGGCGACGGCGCGGAGCTGGTCGGCGGCGAGCGCCTTGGTCGGCGCCAGGTAGAGCACGGTGGCGCGCGGGTCGGCGAGCAGCGTGCTCAGTGCGGGAAGCTGGTACGCCAGGGACTTGCCGGACGCCGTGCCGGTGGCGACCACCACGTGCCGGCCCGCGTACGCCAGCTCGGCGGCCTCGGCCTGGTGCCGCCACGGGGCGGTGACGCCGCGCCGCGCGAACGCCGCCCTCAGTTCCTCCGGCGCCCAGCCGGGCCACCCGGCGGGCTCGCCGGCGCGGGCCGGGACGCGTTCGACGTGGGTGACCGGGTCGGTGGGGTGACGCAGCCGCAGCCGGCGCAGCAGCTCGCCCGGCGCACGCCGCGGGCCGGGGCTGTGGTCGGTCACGTCCTGCACTCTCGCACTGGTGTTCGGAATTGGGAACCGCAGGGTGGGGGTATGGGGAGGGCGTGGCCGGTGACCGAGGGGGCCGCACGGGGAGATGGTTAGATGCCCAGGAGAGTTTACCGAGGAGGGACCGATGGAGCTGTCGCTGGCGACCCGCGCCGTGGGGGAGCACACGGTGCTCGAGGTCGGTGGTGAGGTGGATGTCTACACCGCCCCCCGCCTGCGGGAAAGGCTCCTGGAGCTGATCGACGGCGGGGCCCGCCACGTGGTGGTCGACCTCGGCCGGGTGGACTTCCTCGACTCGACCGGTCTGGGTGTGCTCGTGGGCGCGCTCAAGCGGCTGCGCTCGGCCGGTGGCTCCTTCGCGCTGGTCTGCGACAAGGAGCCGCTGCTCAAGATCTTCCGGATCACCGCCCTGGACCAGGTCTTCCCGCTGCATCCGACGGTCGACGCGGCCATCGCCGCCGACTCCACCGGCGCGTGATGGCGACCGTCAAGCTGTCCTTCTCTCCGGCCCCGGTGCACGTGCGCACCGCCCGCCTGGTCGGCGTCGCGGTGGCCCGGCGGGCCGGCGTACGCGAGGACCTGCTGGACGAGGTGCGCCTGGCCATCGGTGAGGCGTGCACCCGGGCGGTCGCGCTGCACCGGCAGTACGGCCTGGCCGACCCGGTGTACGTGGAGATGTCCGACGGCGGCGGCTACACGGTCCGGGTGGTGGACCGGGCCCCGATCGAGGCGGGCCTCGGCCTGGCCGCGCTCGGCCCGGACGAGCTGGCCAAGGAGTCGCTCAGCGAGGACGCGCTCACCACCGGGGTGGGCTTCGCGCTGCTCGCCGGTTTCGTGGAGGATCTCCAGGTCCGTCCGGTCGACGACGGCGTCGGCACCGAGGTACGGATGTCCTGGCCGGCCGGCCGCGCCTGACCCGAAACGCACACGCAGGCCGCGCTCCCCGAAGGGGGAGCGCGGCCTCGTCGTATTGGCCGCGCCATATATCAGATTTCTTCGCATAACACAGTTACGAAGATCATCGAGACACGGTGCCCCCTCGGTGTGACCTCCGCCACGCCAGAGGGCTACAGTACGCGGGTTGTCAGCAAGTGATCCCGTCCCGTAGCCAGCGGGAACGGGAGTTCATCGCTGGTCCGCCGGAGTGGGTCGGCGCGCGCTTGCGAGTCCGCATCCAGGCGTCGGCCCGTGCGTCTCCACAGGTCGGCGCGAGTTGTTCGGTACAGGAGGACATAGATGTCCGGGACCTTGGCCGCCGACGGCGGCGCACTGTCCCTTACCGGAGCCAACGTGACGTACGTCGTCATCGCCGCGGTCATCGCGCTGGTGGCGCTCGTCTTCGCGGCCGCCCTCACCAGGGCGGTCCTGGCGGCCGGTAAGGGAACCACCAACATGCAGGAGATCTCCGGCGCGGTGCAGGAGGGCGCGTCGGCGTACCTGCTGCGGCAGTTCCGCACGCTGGCGATCTTCGTGGTGATCGCCGTCGTGCTGCTCTTCCTGCTGCCGGTGCACGACACCGACGGCAACGAAACGCTGGTGAAGGCCGGCCGCTCGGCGTTCTTCGTGGTGGGTGCGCTGTTCAGCGCGTTCATCGGCGGCGCCGGCATGTGGCTGGCCACCCGCGCCAACCTGCGGGTGGCAGCGGCCGCGCGGGAGCGGGAAGGCGGCCGCGAGGCCGCCATGAAGATCGCCTTCCGCACCGGCGGCGTGGTCGGCTTCCTCACCGTCGGCCTCGGCCTGTTCGGTGCGGCGCTGGTCGTGCTGATCTTCCGGGGTGACGCCCCGACCGTGCTGGAGGGCTTCGGCTTCGGCGCCGCGCTGCTCGCCATGTTCATGCGGGTCGGCGGCGGCATCTTCACCAAGGCCGCCGACGTCGGCGCCGACCTGGTCGGCAAGGTCGAGCAGGGCATCCCGGAGGACGACCCGCGCAACGCCGCCACCATCGCCGACAACGTGGGCGACAACGTCGGCGACTGCGCCGGCATGGCCGCCGACCTGTTCGAGTCGTACGCGGTCACGCTCGTCGCGGCGCTGATCCTCGGCCGGGCCGCGTTCGGCGAGACCGGCCTGGTCTTCCCGCTGATCATCTCCACCATCGGCGTGCTGGTCGCGATCGTCGGCGTCTTCATCACCCGGCTGCGCGCCAGCGACCGCAACGGCCTGACCGCGATCAACCGGGCCTTCTACCTGTCCGCGCTGATCGCCGCGGTGCTCGTCGCGATCGCCGCGTTCGCGTACCTGCCGGCCACGTTCGCCGAGCTGGAGGGCGGGCTGACCGACGTCGACCGCAACCCGCGGCTGGTCGCCATCGGCGCGGTCGTGATCGGTATCGTGCTGGCCGCCGCGATCCAGGCGCTGACCGGCTACTTCACCGAGACCAACCGGCGCCCGGTGCAGGACATCGGCAAGAGCTCGCAGACCGGCCCGGCCACCGTCATCCTCGCCGGCATCAGCGTCGGCCTGGAGTCAGCCGTCTACTCGGCGCTGCTGATCGGCGCCGGCGTCTTCGGCGCGTTCCTGCTCGGCGGCAGCTCGATCACGCTGTCCCTGTTCGCGGTCGCGCTGGCCGGCACCGGCCTGCTCACCACCGTCGGCGTCATCGTCGCGATGGACACGTTCGGCCCGATCTCCGACAACGCGCAGGGCGTGGCCGAGATGTCCGGCGACATCGACGAGCACGGCGCGCGGACGCTCACCGAGCTGGACGCCGTCGGCAACACCACAAAGGCGATCACCAAGGGCATCGCGATCGCCACGGCGGTGCTGGCCGCCACCGCGCTGTTCGGCTCGTACACCGACACGCTGCGCTCGGCGTACGAGGACGCGGGCGTGGGCGACGTCGGCACCGAGATCCTCAACTCGCTCAACGTGTCCAACCCGCGCAACCTGGTCGGCCTGATCATCGGCGCGGCGGTGGTCTTCCTCTTCTCCGGCCTGGCCATCAACGCGGTCTCCCGCTCGGCCGGCGCCGTGGTGATGGAGGTACGCCGCCAGTTCCGCGAGCTGCCCGGCATCATGGACCGCACCCAGCGGCCCGAGTACGGCAAGGTCGTGGACATCTGCACCCGGGACGCGCAGCGCGAGCTGATGACCCCCGGCCTGCTGGCCATCCTGGCCCCGATCGCTGTCGGCTTCGGCCTCGGCCCGGGCGCGCTGGCCGCGTACCTGGCCGGCGCGATCGGCGCGGGCACGCTGATGGCGGTGTTCCTGGCCAACTCCGGTGGCGCCTGGGACAACGCCAAGAAGCTGGTGGAGGACGGCGCGTACGGCGGCAAGGGCTCCGACGCGCACTCCGCCACCGTCATCGGCGACACCGTCGGTGACCCGTTCAAGGACACCGCCGGCCCGGCGATCAACCCGCTGATCAAGGTGATGAACCTGGTCTCGCTGCTGATCGCCCCGGCCGTGGTGGCCTGGAGCGTGGGCGACGACAAGAACCCGGCGCTGCGCATCACGATCGCCGTGGTGGCCGCGCTGATCATCGCGGCCGCAGTGGTGTTCAGCAAGCGCAAGGGTGTGGCGATGACCGACGAGGACAGCGGGGCCGGCACCCCGGACCAGCGTCCGGAGACGGTGAACGCCTGATCGCACGCGACGGTTCCCGGCCGGCCCCGGCCGGCCGGGAGCCCCGTGCCCGGCAAACCTGACCGGTGGCGGTTCCGCCCGGAGGTCGTACGCTGCATCGCATGCGTACGCGCCGGGCGGCAACCGCCGGAAAGCTCACGGTGGTCCTGGCCACGCTGGTCCTCGTGGTCGCCGGGTGCGGCGGCGGTCCCAACCCCCGGGTCTGGGCCGCGTCGGTGTGCCAGGCGCTCACCCCGTGGCGCGCGGAGATCTCCAAACTGACCAGCAGCACGCAGCAGCAGATGACCGCGCAGACCACCCCGGCGCAGGCCAAGGAGAACCTGGTCCGGCTCTTCGCCGGTGCCGAGCAGGCCAGCGAGACGGCCCGGCGCAAGGTCGAGGAGGCGGGCGTGCCCGAGGCCGAACGCGGCGCCGAGGTGTCCGCCGGGTTCCTGGGGTCGCTGAGCAAGATGCGTGACGCGTACGGCCGGGCCCGGTCCGCCATCGACCGGCTCGACACCGCCCAGGCCGGTCCGTTCTACGACGGCGTGCGCGCCGCCGTGGACACGCTCAACAAGGAGTACGACGCGAGCGCGCTGGACACCAGCAAACTCAACTCGACCGAGCTGAAAGAGGCCTTCGACGAGGTCCCGGAGTGTCGCTGACCCCTCCCACCCCGAAACCGGCCCGCCAGCCCTCGCTGTTCTCCACCGAGGCGGCCGATCCCGCGCTGGCGGACCTCGCCGGCCTGCTCGCCGGGCCGGGTGAGGTGGGGCGGATGGGCGGCACGGCCCGGATCTCCGTGGTGGTCGACGCCGCCTGGCGGGTGCACGTGCTGGTGGCCGAGCTGGGCGCCCGGGGTGTGCCGGCGAGCTGGGAGCCGACCGAGGACGGGCGGCACCGGGTGCGCACCGCGTACACGAGCATGCTGGCGCCGCTCGCGCGGGCCTGGCTGCGCGGCGCGGCGAAGCGGCCACCGGCCCGCTTCCACCTGGACGGGCGGCGGCTGCGGCTCTGGGCGGCCGCCGCCGGCACGGCCGAGCCGGCCGGATTCCGGCTGCGGCTCGGACCGGCCGACGAGCCGTCCTGGCCGGTGGTCCGCGCCGCGCTGGCGGCGGTCGGCCTGCCGGCCGCGTTCGTGGAGCCGGACGAGGGCGGGCCCGCGTTCCGGATCGGCGGGCGGCGGATGTCGCGGCTCGCCGAGCTGGTGGGGGAACGGCCGGCGACGGCGCCGGTGGCGGACTGGCCGGGCTCCCGGGGCTGACCGCCGCTGTCCGAAGCCGGACACCCGGGGAGGGCTCCGCCGGGGGTACGCGATCGTCACAGTGACCCGCCTGTCGCCCTACCCACGGTGTACCGTGACGCCGTCCGGCAGGGTGCGGCCGGCGGTCGCCGGGAGGGCGGCCCGTTTGCCGCCCACGAAACCCGGAACGCGGACGGCGCGTTACGTTGGACATCCGGACCGCCTGTGGTCCGGGTGGCGCAACACGGCCCGAAGCGGGCATGGCGTAGGAGTGAGGTCGGGGAGAGACGTGCCGAGCAACGCTGGAACCACCCGTCTGGTCATCGTCGAGTCACCGGCGAAGGCCAAGACGATCTCGGGCTACCTCGGCCCGGGGTACGTCGTGGAGGCCAGCTTCGGCCACGTCCGGGACCTGCCCCGCAACGCCGCCGACGTCCCGGCGAAGTACAAGGGTGAGCCCTGGGCGCGCCTCGGCGTCGACGTCGACAACGGCTTCCACGCCCTCTACGTTGTGTCGCCCGACCGTAAGCAGCAGATCAGCAAGCTGGTGAAGCTGGCCAAGGAGGTCGACGAGATCTTCCTGGCGACGGATGAGGACCGCGAGGGCGAGGCCATCGCCTGGCACCTGGTGGAGACGCTCAAGCCCAAGGTGCCGGTCAAGCGGATGGTCTTCCACGAGATCACCAAGCCGGCCATCCAGGCCGCAGTGGCGAACCCCCGGGAGATCGACCGCGACCTGGTCGACGCCCAGGAGGCGCGGCGCATCCTCGACCGCCTCTACGGCTACGAGGTCTCGCCCGTGCTGTGGAAGAAGGTCATGCCGAAGCTGTCGGCGGGCCGGGTGCAGTCGGTGGCGACGCGCATCGTGGTCGAGCGGGAGCGCCAGCGGATGGCGTTCCGCACCGCCGAGTACTGGGACATCCTGGCCACGCTCGCCGTGGCGAAGCCGGGCGAGGGCCCGCGGACGTTCAACGCCACGCTCGTCGCGCTCAACGGTGACCGGATCGCCACCGGCAAGGACTTCGAGCCGACCACGGGTCGCGTTCGCGCCGGTGCGGGTGTCGTCCACCTCGACGAGGGCGGGGCCCGAGGGCTGGCGGCCCGCCTGGCCGACCAGCCGTTCACCGTCACCCGGGTCGAGGAGAAGCCCTACCGCCGCCGCCCGTACGCGCCGTTCATCACCTCCACGCTCCAGCAGGAGGCGGCCCGCAAGATGCGGTTCTCGTCGCAGCAGACGATGCGCACCGCGCAGCGCCTGTACGAGAACGGCTACATCACCTACATGCGTACCGACTCGGTGAACCTGTCCGAGACGGCCATCACGGCGGCCCGCCGGCAGATCGTCGAGCTGTACGGCGAGCGCAGCGTGCCGCCGGAGCCGCGCCGCTACACCGGCAAGGTGAAGAACGCCCAGGAGGCGCACGAGGCGATCCGCCCCGCCGGCGACAACTTCCGCACCCCGGGCGAGGTGGCCAAGGAGCTGTCCGCCGAGGAGTTCAAGCTCTACGAGCTGATCTGGCGGCGCACCATCGCCTCGCAGATGACCGACGCGGTCGGCTCCAGCGTGTCGGTGCGCATCCGCGCCGTCTCCTCCGCCCAGGAGGAGGCCGACTTCGGCGCGACCGGCAAGACCATCACCGACCCGGGCTTCCTGCGCGCGTACGTCGAGTCGAGCGACGACGAGAACGCCGAGGCCGAGGACGCCGAGCGGCGGCTGCCCACGCTGGTCAAGGACCAGCCGCTGACCGCCGACGAGCTGGCCGCGCAGGGCCACCACACCCAGCCGCCCGCCCGCTACACCGAGGCGTCGCTGGTCAAGGCCCTCGAAGAGCTGGGCATCGGCCGGCCCTCCACGTACGCGTCGATCATGCAGACGATCCAGGACCGCGGGTACGTGGTGAAGCGCGGCCAGGCCATGATCCCGTCGTTCCTGGCGTTCGCGGTGATCGGGCTAATGGAGCGGCACTACCCGCGACTGATCGACTACGACTTCACCGCCAGCATGGAGAACGAGCTGGACGAGATCGCCGGTGGTGACCACGCCGCCGTCGACTTCCTCACCTCCTTCTACTTCGGCAGCACCAACGGCACCGGCGACCAGGCCATCGCCCACGCGGGCGGGCTCAAGAAGCTGGTCACGGAGAACCTCAGCGAGATCGACGCGCGCAGCGTCAACTCCATCCCGCTGTTCACCGACGACGAGGGCCGCGAGGTCGTCGTCCGGGTCGGCCGGTACGGGCCGTACCTCCAGCGGGCGCTGCCCGGCGAGCAGCAGGCGCCGACGCCGGCGGCCTCGGGTGAGGGCGAGGAGAGCGGCTCGCAGGGCGACCGGGCACCGATCCCGGAGGGCCTGGCGCCGGACGAGCTGACCCCGGAGAAGGTGCACGAGCTGTTCCTCGGCGGCGGCGGTGAGCGCAAGCTCGGCGACGACCCGTCGACCGGCGAGCCGATCGTGCTCAAGTCCGGCCGGTTCGGCCCGTACGTGGCCAGCGGCGAGCGCAAGTCGTCGCTGCTGCGCTCGCAGACGCCGGACAGCCTGACCCTGGAGCAGGCGTTGCAGCTGCTGCGCCTGCCCCGGCTGATCGGCGTGGCCCCGGACGGCGTCGAGGTGTTCGCCAACAACGGCCGCTACGGCCCGTACGTCAAGCGCGGTGACGAGTTCCGCTCGCTGGACTCGGAAGACAAGATGTTCACAGTCACGCTGGACGAGGCGCTGGCGTTGCTCGCCGCCCCGAAGACGCGTCAGCGCCGGGCCGCCGCGCCGCCGCTGCGGGAGATGGGCAACGACCCGCTCACCGAGAAGCCGCTGGTGATCAAGGACGGGCGTTTCGGGCCGTACGTGACCGACGGCGAGTTCAACGCGTCGCTGCGGCGCGGGCAGACGCCGGAGGAGCTGACGCTGGAGCAGGCGTCGGAGATGCTGGCCGAGAAGCGCGCGAAGGGCCCGGCGCCGAAGAAGAAGGCAGCGAAGAAGGCCGCCCCGGCCAAGAAGACGACGGCGGCGAAGAAGACCACGGCGGCCAAGAAGACCACGGCCGCCAAGAAGGCTCCCGCGAAGAAGGCCGCCCCCAAGAAGGCGACCTCAACCCCGAACGAGTGATCTTGGTACGGAAACGCCCTTCCAGGGGCGGGGCCGTACCAAGATCTCAGCCGGGCCAGCCTGCGGATCGCAGGGCGGCACGCAACTGGGTCACGACGCGGGTGGGGTCGTTGCGGACCGCCCAGGCGGGGAAGCGGAGCACCCGGTCACCGGTGGCCCAGACGTCGTTCTGCCGCTGCATGTCCGCCCAGGCGGTCCTCGGGTCGAGGTGCTGCCCGCCGTCGATCTCGACGTGCACACGCCACCGCTCGAACCAGACGTCCAGGTAGCGCCGCCGCCCGGTGGCGTCCCGCCGCACGACCTGGAGGGACGGTTCGGGCAGCCCGGCCCGACGGACGAGATCGAGGAAGTCGAGTTCGGCGAGGGAGTGGGCTCCGCCCGCCGCGTCCGTGGCGGTCGCCAGGATCAGGCGACGGCGGCGCGCCCGGGGAAGCCGTTCCAGCACCCGGTGCAGGTCGTCGCCCCAGACCAGGCGTTGCTGGAAGCCCGCCGCGATGACAGCCCGTGCCTCCTCGTCGGTCGCCGCCCACTGCGCCGCGTCGACGAGCGAGCGGGCCGGCATGGTCCGGCGGGGCCGGCCGACGGTGAGCACGTCCTCCGGCGGAAGTGCGGTGGTGCGATGGATCCGCACAGCCGGTGGCAGGGTTCGCGTCTGATGCCGGGCCGGCAGCAGCAGATGCACCAGCCGGCTCTCGTAGCGCCGTAGGCCCCATGCCTGAGCCGCGGTGAGTCCACCCAGCGTCGCTGCCGGTCCCGCCGCGAGCACCGCCACCCAACGCCACTCTTTCGGACCCACCGGCCCGTTGTGGGTGACGTAGACGCGCCGGTGCGCCTGCCGCCAGCGCCCGCTGCCCAGCCGGTGCCGGATCGCCTTCTCGGACAGGAACCGTCGAGCCTGCGTCGCTTCGAGCACCCGTTCCTGATGGAACAGCAACCAGCTCAACTCGTCGGCGTCATCCCCCGGCATCTCCACACATGAATCCCACCCGCTGTCCCGTCGTCCCTGCTGCCCCTGTGGACAGCCGTCGAGATCTTGGTACGGAAACGCCCCTCAAGGGGCGTCCTCGTACCAAGATCCTCAAGCGCCCAGGACCTGGGTCAAGTAGGGGTTCTGGAAAAGGTTGTGGGGGTCGAGGCGGGCGCGGACGGACTGGAAGTCGGCGAATCTCGGGTAGGCGCTCGCGAGGGACTCGGCGGTGCGCCAGTGCAGCTTGCCCCAGTGCGGCCGGCCGCCCAACTCGGTCGCCACCTGCTCGAACGCGCGGAAGTACGGCTCGTACGGCATGCCCACGTACTGGTGCACGGCGATGTACGCCGAGTCCCGCCCGTACGAGTGGGACAGCCAGATGTCGTCGGCGGCGGTGAACCGCACCTCGACCGGGAACAGCACCTTGAACGGCAGCCGGTCCACGATCCGGCGCAGCTCGGCCAGCGCGGTGGGCAGCGCCTCGCGTGGCAGGCCGTACTCCATCTCCACGAAGCGGACCCGGCGCGGTGTGCAGAACACCCGGTCGGAGCGGCCGGTGTAGGTGCGTTCGGTGAGCGCGCGGGCGGAGACGGCGCTGATCCGGGGTGCGAGGGCGGGTACGGCGCGGCCGAGGCGGCAGGCGCCGGCGAAGACGGTGTTGGAGAGGAACTCGTCGTCCAGCCAGCCGCGCCAGCGTGGCAGCGGCCGGTCGTCGGCGGGTACCCGGTCGTTTGTCTTGACCTGCACCCGGTCGGTGTACGGGAACCAGTAGAACTCGGCGTGGTCGTGCGCGTCGTACAGGCCGGGCAGGTCGTCGAGTACCTCGGCGAGCGGGGCCGGGCGTTCGTGCGCGCGCAGCACGAAGGCGTCCACGCAGCGCAGCGTGACCTCGACCAGCACGCCGACCGCGCCGAGCCCGACCCGGGCGGCGTCGAATACGTCGCGGTTCTCCTCGGCCGAGCAGCGCAGCACCTCGCCGGTGCCGGTGACGAGCGTCAGCCCGACCACGAAGGTGGACAGGCAGCCCAGTTTCGCCCCGGTGCCGTGGGTGCCTGTCGACAGCGCACCGGCGATGGTCTGGGCGTCGATGTCGCCCAGGTTCGGCATGGCGAGGCCGTGCCCGGCGAGCAGTTCGTTGAGCGTGTGCAACGTCATCCCGGCCGGTACGGTGACCAGGCGGCGCGCCACATCGACTGTGACGTCCGTCTCCAGCGCGGCGAGGTCGATCCGGTGCCCGTCGGCGACGGCGGTGGCGGTGAAGGAGTGGCCGCTGCCGGTGGCCCGGACGGTCCAGCCCGCCGCGGCGGCCTGGCGCACCGCCTCGGCCACGTCGGAGACGCTATGCGGGCGCACGGTGAGGAGCGCGGTGCTGTGCTGGTTGCCGGCCCAGTTGGACCAGGTGGCGGTGGTACCGGTCATCGCGGCCACTCCTCGACATGAATATGAACTGAATTCATATCAGGAACGTTGTGCCTGGTAAATACCGCAATCGAGCCCGGCTCGTTGTACCGGTAGTCACAGACTCGTGACGTGCAGATATGTTCATCCGTCGAAGGGGGGTGGCGCCGAGTGTCCACACCAGCCGCCACGACCGGGCCGCTGCGTCGGGTACCGGTGCAGGGTCGAAGTGTCGCGCGGGTCCAGCGGATGCTGGACGCCTGCGCCGAGCTCGTCGACGAGGTGGGGTACGAAGGGCTGACCACGACCCTGCTCGCCGAGCGTGCCGAGGTGGCGATCGGGTCGGTCTACCAGTTCTTTCCGGACAAACGGGCGATCGTGCAGGCGCTGACCCTGCGCACCATGGAGTCCTACCTCCAGCGGCTCGACGAGCGGTTCTCCTCGGACGACCTGACCCACTGGTGGGACGGCGTCGACGCGGCGATCGACGAGTACATCTCGATGCACCGCACCGTTCCCGGCTTCCGTACCCTGCACTTCGGCGACGTGGTCGACCTGCACCTGCTGGACGACCAGCGGGACAACAACGGAGTCATCGCGGAGCAGCTCGCCCGCGTACTCACCGAGCGTTTCGGCCTGGCCGGGGTGCCCGACCTGCGGTTCCACCTGGAGGTCGCGGTGGAGGCCGCTGATGCCCTGATCAAGCTGGCCTTCCGTCGCCGCACCGACGGCGACGAGCGGGTGCTGGTCGAGGCGAAGGCGCTCATCCGGGAGTACCTGCACCGGCAGGTGAACGCCCCCACGGAGGCCGTCCACCAGGGTTGAGCGGCACGTTGAACGGCGGGTTCTGAGAGTGCGCCGGGGCCCGCCGTCGTCACGCGGTGGGGCAGAGCCGCGGGGCGGCTCAGAGGAAGGCGTGCCCCTCGCCCCGGTAGGTCGGCACGGTGGCGACCACCGCGTCCCCCTCGACCAGGTGCACCTCGTTGACGTGCTCGCACAGCTCGCCCGCCTTGGCGTGGCGGAACCACACCCGGTCGCCGACGCGCAGGCCGTCGGCGGCCTTTCCGGCCAGCGGGGTCTGCACCTCGCCGGCGCCCTCCGCGCCGAGCAGCTTCAACCCTTCCGGCAGCCACGGCCGCGGCAGCCGGCTGTCCGCCGCCGGGCCGGAGGCGATCCAGCCGCCGCCGAGCACCGTCGCCAGCCCGGGCGCCGGGCGGCGGACCACCGCGCAGGCGAAGAACGCCGCCGGGGTCGGCTGCCAGGCACGGTACGCGTCGAACAGCGTCGGCCCGTACAGGCCGGAGCCCGCGGTGACCTCGGTGACGGCGGGGTCCGCGCTGGTGGCGGCCACGCTGCCGGTGCCGCCGCCGTTGACGAACTCCAGGTCGGCGTGCTCGCGTACCGCACCGACCGCGGCCGAGCGGCGTGCCAGCAGTTCCCGGTACGAGCCGCGCTGCGCGACCCGGATCGCCGAGCCGAGCATCGCCTGTCCGGGCGGCGCGTCGCCGAGGCCGGCGATCTGTGCCTCGTACGACATCAGGCCGACCAGACGGAAGCCCGGCCGCCCGGCGACGGCGGCGGCGAGCGCGCCGGCCGCCGTGGCGCTGTGCACCGGGGAGCGGCGCACGCCGACGTGCACCCGGCCGCCCAGCGGGCGCCAGGAGGCGTCCAGGTCGAGGCAGATCCGCAGCGCGGGGCGGCGTGCGGGCGGGAACACCCGGTCGATCAGGTCGAGCTGTGCGGTGTCGTCGATCATCAAGGTCACCGCGTCGGCGAGCGCCGGGTCGGCGGCCAGTTCGGCGAGGCCGCCCCGGTGGGCCGTCGGGTACGCCACGAGCACGTCGTCGCTGACCCCGGAGCGGACCAGCCACAGCGCCTCGGGCAGCGTGAAGGCCATCACGCCGTGCCATCCGGGCCGCTTGAGCGCCCGGGTCAGCAGCTCGCGGACGCGTACCGACTTGCTCGCCACGCGCAGGGGCTTGCCGCCGGACCGGCCGGCGAGCGCCTCGGCGTTGGCGTCGAACGCGGTGAGGTCGACCACCGCGTACGGCGGGTCGAGGTGAGCGGTCGCCCGGTCGAGACGATCGCGAGTTTTGTCACGGTCGATGGCCACGTCTGCACGCTAACTGTCTGGACGGCAATGCGAAATACCCTCGCGTCTGTCCGGGCTGCGGGCGGTGGTCCCGGCGGCCTAGGCTCGGCGAGCAGGTGAATGTCGCGGGGGACGACCCTTCCTGCGCGACTAGAGTGTTCCACCGGGGATGCCCAGACCTGGGCCGGCACGTGGAGGTACGGCCATCGAAAGCCAGAACAACGGCGAGTCGCCCGGCGTGTCGTCGCCCGGGACAGCCGCCGACCACTCCGGCGTCGCCGCCATCCGCTCGGTGCTGCGCATCCGGCCGTTCCGCAGGCTGTGGATCGTGCTCAGCGCCGCCTCGTTCGGCGACTGGCTCGGCCTGCTCGCCACCGCGCTGTTCGCCGCGTCCCAGGTCTCCGGCAGCACCGCCCAGGGTGCCGCGTTCGGCGGTGTGACCGCGATCCGGCTGCTCCCGGCGCTGGTGCTCGGCCCGGTGGCGGGTGTGTTCGCCGACCGGTTCGACCGCCGGTGGACCATGGTCATCTGCGACCTGCTGCGCTTCGTGCTGTTCGCCTCGATCCCGCTGTACGCGCTCACCGGCGCCGCGGGCGGGCTGGTGGTCGGCTGGGCGCTGATCGCCACCTTCCTGATCGAGTCGATCACGTTGATGTGGATCCCGGCCAAGGAGGCGGCGGTCCCCAACCTCATCCCGCGTACCCGGCTGGAGGCGGCGAACCAGCTCACGCTGATCACCACGTACGGCCTCACGCCGGTGGCCGCGGCCGTCGCGCTCGCCGTGCTGGACCGCGGCGTCCGCGGCGCGGTCGGCGGCGACCTGCCCGGCTGGGCCGAACCGGCCCAGCTCGCGCTCTGGTTCAACGCCTTCTCCCGGCTGGCCACCGCGCTCGTGGTGGCGTTCGGGATCAAGGAGATCAGTCACGCCCAGCGCGGCGAGGCGGAGCGCTCCGAGCAGAGCATGTTCCGGCAGTTCTCCGAGGGCTGGAAATACATCGGCCAGACCCCGCTCGTCCGCGGCCTCGTGCTGGGCATCTTCGGCGCGTTCGCCGGCGGCGGCATCGTGGTCGGCACGGCCAAGTTCTTCGCCAACTCGCTCGGCGCCGGTGACGCCGCGTTCTCGCTGCTGTTCGGCGCGATCTTCGTCGGCCTGGCGCTCGGTATCGGCCTCGGGCCGATGATCGTGCGGGACATGTCCCGCCGCCGCTGGTTCGGCATGAGCATCGTGCTCGCCAGCGCCTCCGTGCTGGTGCTCGCGTTCGCCATCCACCTGTCCATGGCCATCCTCGGCGCGATCCTGGTCGGCGCGGGCGCGGGCATGGCGTTCCTGGCCGGCACCACGCTGCTCGGCGGCGAGGTGGCCGACGAGGTGCGCGGCCGGGTCTTCGCGGTGGTGCAGATCGGCACCCGGCTGGTGCTGATCCTGGCCATCGCGCTCAGCAGCCTCCTGGTCGGCGTCGGCGGCTCCCGCCAGCTCACCATCGCCGACCTGGGCATCTCCATCTCCTCCACCCGCCTGCTGCTGCTCGCCGCCGGCGCGGCCGGCATCATCGCCGGCATCAGCGCGTTCGGCCAGATGGACGACAAGAAGGGCGTACCGGTCCTCGCCGACCTGTGGGGCTCGATCCGGGGCCGCCCGCTGATGCCGGCCGAGCCGTTCGTCTCCAGCGGCCTGTTCGTGGTCTTCGAGGGCGGTGAGGGGGCCGGCAAGTCCACCCAGCTCGCCGAGCTGGCCGAGCGGCTGCGCGCGCAGGGCCGCGACGTGGTGGTCACCCGCGAGCCGGGTGCCACGCCGGTCGGCGAACGGATCCGCTCCCTGGTGCTCGGCACCACGCCCGGCGAGGCGCCGTCGCCGCGCGCCGAGGCGCTGCTCTACGCCGCCGACCGGGCGCACCACGTGGCCACCGTCGTCCGCCCGGCGCTCGTGCGCGGCGCTGTGGTGATCAGCGACCGGTACGTCGACTCGTCGCTCGCCTACCAGGGCGCCGGCCGGACGCTTCCGGTGGACGAGGTCTCCTGGCTCTCCTCCTGGGCCACCGGCGGCCTCAAGCCCGACCTGGTGGTGCTGCTCGACGTCGAGCCGCGTACCGGCCTGAGCCGGGTCGAGGACCGCGCCGAGGGCACCGACCGGCTGGAGGCCGAGTCGCTGACGTTCCACGAGCGGGTCCGGTACGCCTTCCTCGACCTAGCCGCCGGTGACCCGAAGCGCTACCTGGTGCTCGACGCGTCCCGCCCGATCGACGAGACCGCCGACGCGGTCGCCCGCCGGGTGGGCGAGCTGCTCGCCGACCCGGCCGGCATCGTGCACCCCCGTCCGGCGCAGGGCCCGGACACCTCGGTCCAGCCCGAGTTATCCGACGCGGAGCTGGTGACGATGGAGCAACCCCGACGATGACCGACGTCTTCGGCGATCTGGTCGGGCAGGACGAGGCGGTGGCCATGCTGCGGCGGGCCGCCGCCTCGGCCGCCGCCCTGCTGCGCGCGCCGGTGACGTCCCCCGCGGGCGGGCACGACGACCTCGACGCGCTCGCCGAGGAGCACGACGGCGACCCGGGCCCGGCTGCGCCGGCCGACCCGGGCGGCGGCATGACCCACGCCTGGATCTTCACCGGGCCGCCCGGATCGGGCCGCTCGGTGGCCGCCCGCGCGTTCGCCGCCGCGCTGGAGTGCGTGCACGGCACCGGGTGCGGCACCTGCCCCGGCTGCCACACCACGCTCGCTGGCACCCACGCGGACGTCCGTCTCGTGGTGCCCGAGGGCCTGTCCATCGGAGTCAACGAGATGCGCGCGCTGGTGCTGCGGGCGGCCAGCGCGCCGTCCGGCGGCCGGTGGCAGATCGTGATCATCGAGGACGCCGACCGGCTCACCGAGGCCGCCGGCAACGCGCTGCTCAAGGCGATCGAGGAGCCGCCGCCGCGTACCGTCTTCCTGCTCTGCGCCCCGTCCACCCACCCGGACGACATCTCCGTGACCATCCGGTCGCGCTGCCGCGTCGTACCCCTGCGGCAGCCGCCGCCCGCAGCGGTGGCCGAGGTGCTGGTCCGCCGCGACGGCGTCGCGCCGGACGTGGCCGAGTGGGCCGCCGCGGCGGCGCAGGGCCATGTGGGCCGGGCCCGGCGGCTGGCCCGCGACCCGGAGGCCCGGCAGCGGCGTGACGCGGTGCTGGCCGTACCGCGTCGGCTGACCGGTGTGGGCGCGGCGTTCGACGCGGCCTCGGCGCTGATCGATGCCGCCGAGGCGGAGGCCGCCGCGTCCGTCGCCGAGATCGACGAGGCGGAGCGTACGGCGTTGCAGACCGCGCTCGGCGCGGGCGGCACCGGCCGGGGCGCGGCCGGCGCCATGCGCGGGGCGGCCGGCCAGCTCAAGGATCTGGAGAAGCGGCAGAAGTCGCGGGCCACCCGTGCCCAGCGGGACGCACTCGACCGGGCCCTGGTCGACCTGGCCGGGTTCTACCGGGACGCGCTCACCATGGCGTGGCGGGCGCCGGTCGCCCCGGTGCACACCGACACGGCGTCGCTCGCCGGTGCGGGCGCGCAGAAGTGGGACGCCGAGGGCTCGCTGCGCCGCCTGGAGGCGGTGCTGGAGTGCCGCGCGGCGATCGAGGCCAACGTCAAGCCGCGGATCGCGGTGGAGGCGATGATGCTGGCCCTCTGGCGCGGCTGAGCCGGGCACTTTCCGCACTGTCCACAGGGCATCGACAGGCGCGATTGGCGTGCGGTACGGTCCGGTGATGCCGCGGTGACCGAGGCGGCACGCTCAGTGAGGGTCGGGCCGACCGGCCGGGAGGAGTCCGCCGATGCCGCGGGGCGAGATCGACGAGGCCTGGATCGAGGAGGCGGTGCGGCGCTACCGCCGGATCGAGAACCTGCAGGCCGAGTTCGACCAGGCGGTCGCGACGGTCGAGGTCACCGTCCGCTCACCCGACGGGCTCGTCGAGGTGGTGGTGACCGCCGGCGGGCGCATCACCGACGTGCGTTTCCTCGGCCCGCTGCACCACCGCAGCCCGCGCGACGTGGCCGGTTCGGTGCAGGCCGCCGTCACCGCCGCCGCCGACGCGGCGCAGTGGGCGCGGGAGAAGCTGCACAACGAGACCTTCGCGGCGTACCGGCCGCTGGCGGGGGCCTGACATGGAGACGCTGCGTGCCCTGGCCGCCCGTCTCGACGAGGCCGGCGCGACCCTCGCCACCCTCTCCCGCACGGTGACCGCCACCGACCCGCCGCATCCCGCGTTCGGCGCGCACGCCGCCGGCCGCCCCGGTGAGGTGGGCCGTGCGCTGCACCGCCAGTGGACAGTGGCCACTGCCGACCGGGCGCGCGAGGCGCAGGCCGCCGCCGTCCGGCTGGCCGCCGCCGCGGCGGCGCTGCGCAGCGCCGCCGACCGTTACGCCGCCGCCGACGACGCGGTCGCCCGGCGGCTGGCCCGGGAGGCCTGATGGACGCGCTCGACCGCCTCGCCGAGCCGGGGCTCGACCTGCTCGCCCGCGTCGACACGCTGCTGGCCGCCGGCGCGCCCGAGGGGCACCGGCTGTGGCCGCTGCTGCGCCGCATGCAGGTGCTTCCCGGCGCGGCCGTGCGCGAGTTCCTCGACCTGCATCCCGCGCCGCTGACCGGCGCCGGCCACGCGGTGCGCCGGCTCGTCCGGGGGTACGACGACACCTGTGCGCTGCTGGCCGACCAGGTCGCCTGGTCCGGCGCTGCCGCGTCGGCGTACGACGAGGCACGTGCCGCCCTGATGCGGCACCTGGACGAGGGGCCGGACAGCCTGGTCGGGCGGCTGGAGTCGACGGCGGGCTACGCCGACGCGCTGGCCGGCTGGGTGGAGGGCAGCCGGGCGGCGCTGGCCCGGGCGCTGGCCGAGGTGCTGGGCTCGGCCGAGGCGGTCGCGGTGCACGCGGCGACGCGGCCCGGCGCCGAGGCCGGACGGGCCGGGGCGTCGGCGGCGGCCGAGATCGCGACGAGGGTCCTGGGTGTGCTCGGGGTGGCCTACGACGGCGCGGAGACGCTGCTGCGCCAGTGGGGGCCGAGCCTGGCCGAGACGCCGTGGCGGGACCGCGCCACCACCGCCCCGCGCTACGGCGGCACCACCCGGATCGGCTACTGACGGTCCACGGCGCCGCGCACCGGACCGGCCGTGGCCGGGTGACGGCGGCGGCGCCGTGGCCTTCCCCTGCACCCCCCGCAGGTATGCCTTCACTCAACGCGCCCGGGCGGTGTTTGTCAGGGGCCCGCCGGAGATTCAGCCGTCCGGGCGAGGCGATGGGGCCGGTTCGGCCGGGTCGAGGTCGATGATCGCTGCGGTGGGTGACCGGGCGGCGACAGGTGCGCCGTGCGGCGGGCGTCGATCCGCGTAGGGTGTGGCGTATGGGCATGCTCTGCGCGGTCAGCTTCAACCGGTACGGGCGCCTCTACTACCTGGACCCGGGCGAGCTGCGCCCGCAGGTGGGCGACCGGGTGCTGGTGCCCACCGACGAGGGGCCCGAGGTGGCCGAGTGCGTGTGGGCCGCGCAGTGGGTCAGCGAGGACACCGACAGCTTCCCGAAACTCGCAGGGATCGCCGGCGACGACGACCTGCGCCGCGACGAGATGCTGCGCCGGCGCAAGGCCGAGGCGAAGGTCGCCGCCAAGCGGCTGATCCGCGAACACGGCCTGCCGATGAAGGTGGTCGCCGTCGACCACGTCCTGGCCACGCCGGAGAACGGCAGTGACCGCACCACCATCTACTTCACCGCGCCGCACCGCGTCGACTTCCGCTCGCTGGTCCGCGACCTGGGCGCCACGCTGCACTGCCGGGTCGAGCTGCGGCAGCTGTCCGCCCGGGACTCCGCCCGCGTGCAGGGCGGCATCGGTTCCTGCGGGCGCGACCTGTGCTGCGCCACGTTCCTCACCGACTTCGAGCCGGTGACCATCCGGATGGCGAAGGACCAGGACCTGCCGCTCAACCCGCTGCGCATCTCCGGGGCGTGCGGGCGGCTGATGTGCTGCCTGAAGTACGAGCACCCGCTGTACCAGAAGTTCCAGGAGTCGGCCCCGGCGGTCGGCAGCCGGGTGTCCACTCCGCAGGGCGAGGGCAAGGTGGTCGGCCACAGTGTTCCGCGGGACGCGGTGACGGTCCGGCTGGACGCCGACGGCTCCCGCTCGATGTGCTCCCGCGCGTCGGTGTGCGGCCCGAGGCAGGCCCACGACCAGCACTACCCCCAGCCCTGACCCTCCCTCCCTCTCCCACCGTTTCCCCGTTGATCATGAAGTTAGCGGTCGAAATGGTGATCGAATTCGCCGTCAACTTCATGATCGACGGGGTGAGGGCCGGGGTCAGCGGATGACGACGGGGGGTTCGGCCAGGCGGGGGGTCAGCGGGGTCTTCGGGGTCAGCCAGGCGGCGGTGGGGGACTGGTCGGGGTTCAGCTGCCAGTCGTGCGACACCTTGTCGACGGCGATCGGGTAGATCGTCAGCGTGCCGTCCGGGTCGATCCGGAACCGCAGGAACGCCTTCGAGTCCTCGATGCCCTGCGCCGCGAACAACTCGTTCAGGTTCACCCCGAACGCGCCCGCCACCAGCAGGTAGAGCGCCACGAGCTGGCTGGCGACCAGCCCGCTCAGCGGCCCGTAGAGCACCACCGCGGCGACCGCCGGCAGCGGCCACGGCCAGTCGTAGAACGGCAGCTGCAACCAGACCCACGTGCCCCCGGCGGCGAGCGCCACCTGGGCCAGCCCGTGCGCCACCCCGAGGATCCAGTGCCGGGCGTGCCGTTTCCCGCCCGCCGTGGGCGGCTTGGCGAAGAACACCGCGCCCATCATCGCCACCACCAGCATGATCGCCAGCGGCACGCTGAACAGCCGCTGCTCGGTGGTGCCCACCTGCTGCACCGCCACCCCGGCCATGGCCAGCATCAGCAGCGTGTGCAGCGTGCCGAGCAGCGTCGTGAAGCCCGGGTTGCGGAACGGCAGCCGGGCGAAGATCCCCCAGCCGTACCGGCGGGAGCGCGCCTTGTCCGGATAGCGCGCAGCCAGGTCGTACTCCCGGGTGTTGCTGGCCCGCCGGGTCAGCGTGTCACGCGGCGGCACCTCCAGCTTCTCCGGCAGCCGGTGCGTGGGGTAGAGGTAGGCGCCGCCGCCGCCGCACGTGATGAGCTGCCGGTCCGTCCCGGCATAGCGGGCGTAGTGGTGCAGGTCGCCGGAGACCAGCACCCGCACCTGCGCCCCGGTCGGCGCGACGAGGGTACGGATGAAGTAGTCGATCGAGTCGTACGCGTTGGGGTGGTCGACGGCCTTGACCCACGTCGGCGCCGGCACCGCCAGGATCACCTTGGATTCCGGGGTGAGCTTGCGGGCCACCTCGTCGAAGTAGGTGAGCTGCGGGTCGTCCAGGTACGACCCGGACTGGTCGTCGAGGCCGAGCAGCCACCAGCCGGCCGGCAGCTCGACGGCGAAGTACGAGCGGGACTGGCCGGTGCCCCAGCCGCCGAAGTGCCGGTCCCGGGTACGCACGAACAGGCGCAGGAACGCGGTCAGGCCGTCGTACCAGTCGTGGTTGCCGGGCACCGCGAACAGCTTCGGCTGCTCTGGCGGGGCAACAGGCAGCGCCGCCTGGTACGGACCCTTGCACCGGTCCTCGTACGCCTCGTAGCCCGCCGCCGGATAGACCTGGTCGCCGCCCATCACCAGCGTCTGCGCGCGGGGAAGGGTGTGCCCGTCCACTGTCAGCTCCGGCTGGGCGAGCAGGTACGCCACCGAGTACGTGGCGTCGAAGCCGTCACCCAGGTCGGCCACGTAGTCGAGCCAGAGCCCACCGTCCGGCCCGACCTGCCGGAACGTGCCGTCGCTGAACGCGTTCTGCAACTCGCGCTTGTCCAGGTACGCCCCGAACAGCATGGCCAGCAACGTACGCAGGCCGGTGCTGATCAGGAGCAGTGGCGCGAGCCAGGGCACCGGCCGGCGGGGGGTGAAACCCAGCTCCCGGGGGTCGATGCTGCGGGGGCGGCGGGTGGCACGCTCGCCGGGACGCGCCTCGGGAGCCGGTGGTCGCGGCGGTTCGTCGGTCACCCGCCGCAGGGTAGTCCGGACCGGGCGCGAAGTCTCTCCCGTACCGGGGCGGATCTGGTCGAGTGTCCGGCTTCGGAGTCGGGGGATCCGGTTCGGCTTCCGGTCGGGCGTGCCGTACACTTGGCGGTCGTTGCCGCCTTAGCTCAGTCGGCTAGAGCGACGCACTCGTAATGCGTAGGTCGACGGTTCGATTCCGTCAGGCGGCTCGGTACCGAAGCCCAGGTCATCGACCTGGGCTTCGCCGTTTCCCCGAGGGCGATCGCCCCTCCGCCGACGGGTGCCGGTCCGTAAATCGTCCGCGCCGCGGCTGCTTCGACCGGCCGGATCAATCGGCAAGCCCCTTTCACGCCGTCGTCCGGACACCAGGCCGGCGGGGCCAGCCGGCGGCAGCCGCCCAGGCCAGCAGTACGCCCATGGTCAGGCCAGGCGGCAGGTACCAGAACGTGAGGAAGCCGGCCGGTGGCGTCAACGGCAGTGCCGCGATGAGCGCCCACGCGACGCGGCGTGGCAGCACACCGCGACGCAGCCCCTGCAGCCCGCACCAGACGGTGCCCGCCAGCGCCGTCAGCAGGGCCACGAGGTCGAACATCCACCCGTATCCGGGGCTGTTGTACTCCAGGCCGATCGCGATGGCCGCGGCGAGGAGCCCGTATCTCGTGAGGCGCCGAGGCGTCGCGGTGGCGTGGCCCGTCACCGTCCAGACGAGCGGCAGCGTCAGCAGCATCGACACGAAGAAGGGACCACGCCAGATCCAGGCCGGCTCCCCACCGTCGAACAACGGCAGGTTCTCGGCCATCCATCGCGCCGGAGCGGGGAGAGAGCTGACGGCTCGGCCGCCGCCGACCTCCCACTGCGTGGCCATCGCGGCGCCGAGCACCGCTGCGACCAGCGGCGCGAGAACCGCAAGGGCGCGCCGCCAGCGGGCGACCGCCCACCTGCCCTCGACACCGGGCCGGTCGGTGCGGTCGGGTACGCGCTGCGGATGCTCCTGTCGCATCGGATGATCGTCCTAGCGTCGCTGGAAAATCCCATCAGGAGAACAGTCGGGATCATCGCTAGCGTGTCGGCTATAGACGCCGTTACGAGGCCGCCCGAGTTCTTCTGCCCGGAGCGGGCAGGTCGGCGGCCACCGTGCCCAGCAGCGCCAGCGCCTGCGCCGACCGGCTGCCGGGCTCGGCCTGGTAGACGACCAGCTGCTGGCCCGTCGCCCCGGCGACGGTCAAGGAGTCGTACGTGAGGGTCAGCTCGCCGACGTCGTGATGGTGGAACAGCTTCGCCTCGTGCGTCTTTCCCCGTACGTCGTGGCGGGCCCACAGCCGGCGGAACTCCGGACTCTTCAGCGAGAGTTCCCCGACCAGTTCGGTGAGCCGCGCGTCGTCGAGCATGTCGGCTGCGGCGGCCCGCAGCGCGCCCAGGCTGGACTGCGCGACCCGGTCCCAGTGGGGATAGAAGGAACGGGCCGCCGAGTCGAGGAAGACGAACCGGACGAGGTTGGGCTCATCGGCCTCGAACAGCTTGGCGAACAGGGCGCGTCCGAGCCGGTTGGCGGCCAGCACGTCCATCCTGCGGTCGACGATCAGCGCGGGTGTGTGCAGCCAGCCGTCCATCAGGCGCAGCAGGCTCGGCCGGACGGTCTCCCGCGTACCCCTGCGGGCGGGCTTGCGGCCGCTCCTGGCCAGCAGGTGCAGGTGCGCCGCCTCCTCGGCGTCGAGTCCGAGGGTGCGGGCCAGGGCGTTCAGCATCTGTTCCGACGGGTGCTGTTCCCGCCCCTGCTCCAGGCGGGCGTAGTAGTCGGCGCTGACCCCGGACAGCTGGGCGACCTCCTCGCGCCGCAGACCCGGCGTCCGGCGCCGGCCCGAGGAGACGATGCCGGCCTCCGCCGGGCTGGTCGTCTCACGCCGGGCGCGCAGGAACTCGCCGAGCGGATTGCTGCCGTCCACCACCCCAACATAACCGCGGGCGGTCGGCCGCCAGGAGGCTCAGCCGGGGTGTGACGCACCCTGGTTGCGACCGGCCGTACTCCGCACCGTGGACTCATGGAATCCACACAGAAGGTCGTTCTGGTCACCGGCGCGAGCAGCGGCATCGGCGAGGCGACCGCACTGCGCCTGGCCGCCGAGGGGCACGCTGTGGTCGCGGGCGCGCGGCGCCGCGAGCGGCTCGCCGCGCTCGCCGCACGGCACGACAACATCAGGGTACGGCGGCTCGACGTGACCGGCCGTGACGACGTGGTGGCGTTCGTCGACAGTGCGGTGGCTGAGTTCGGGCGGGTCGACGTGCTCGTCAACAACGCGGGTCTGATGCCGTTGTCCCGGCTCGACGCCCTGCTGGTGGACGAGTGGGATCGGATGATCGATGTCAACGTCCGGGGTCTGCTGCACGGCATCGCGGCCGTCCTGCCGGTCTTCCAGCGGCAGGGCAGTGGCCACCTGATCACCGTCGCCTCCGTCGGCGCGCACGAGGTGGTGCCGACCTCCGCGGTGTACTCGGCGACGAAGTTCGCGGCGTGGGCGATCACCGAGGGTCTGCGACTGGAGGCCGACCCGAGCCTGCGGGTCACCACGATCACGCCCGGCGTTGTCGAGTCGGAGCTGGCCGAGTCGATCACCGACCCGGTGGCTCGGGAGGCGATGCGGAAGTACCGGCGGAACGCGATCTCACCGGACGCCGTGGCGCGAGCCATCTCGTACGCCGTCGGCCAGCCGGCGGACGTCGACGTCAACGAGATCATCATCCGTCCGACCCGGCAGCGAGGCTGAACATGTCCGGCACCAGCCACCGCAAGGCCGCCACCGTCCTCCTGACGGCGGCGCTCACCGCCTGCGGCACGGAGACACCGCCCGTACCGCAGGCCGCCCCGTCCGCGACGCCGGCGCGGCCCTCGGTCTCCGAGGCCCTTCATCCGTACGTCGGGATGTGGGTCACCGCCGACGGCCACATCCGGCAGGAGTTGTTGCCCGACGGCCGGTACGACGAGGCGCGCGGCGACCGGGCGAGCGCCTACACCGGCCGGTACGAGGTGACCGGCGAGCACATCGACTACTGGGACGACAGCGGGTTCACCGCCGACGGCCGGTTCGACGGCGACGTCCTGCACCACGGCGGCTACCTGTTCTATCGGGAGGGCAGTGCGGCCCACCGGCAGGCGGTCGCGGGGCGGGCGTCCACCCGCCCGTCCGGGTAGGGGAGAACGCCGACGGACAGGGGAGCGTCGGGCGTCCGGTGGCGGCGCAACCGCTACCGGCGCTCGGCGCGCTGCCGGGCCGCCTCGTACAGCGCCACGGTCCCGGCCGCCGCCGCGTTCAGGGAACTCGCCGCCCCCACGATCGGGATGCGCACCATCCGGTCGCTGGCCTCCTGCCAGCCCTTGCTGAGCCCGTGCGTCTCGTTGCCGATGAGCAGGAGAGTGGGACCGGTCAGGTCGTGCTCGGCGACGTCCACGTCCCCGTGCTCGTCCGTACCGATGATCTGGACCTGCGGAAGTCCGTCCGCGCGCACCGCGGCGACCCAGTCCAGGACGTCGCGGTGACTGGGGACGCGCACCACGGGTAGGGCGAACAGCGACCCGGTGGTGGCCCGGACCGCCTTCGGGTCGTACGGGTCGGCGGCGTGGCCCGTGATGATCACGCCGGAGGCGCCGAAGGCGTCAGCGGAGCGGATCAGCGTGCCGATGTTGCCCGGGGTCTTGGGGCGGTCGAAGACCACCACGAGCATGGCCGGCCCGACCGGGATGCGGGCCAGGTCGTCAGCGGGCTGCGCCACGACTGCGAGCAGTTCGGGTGACTCCTCCTCCTTGCCGCTCAGTTCCCGCATCAGCTCCGGCGCGAGGGCCACCCGCCTGGCGTCGGAGCGGTCGAGCAGGTCGCGGCACCAGCGGGACAGGGGCTGCCGGTCCGGGTGGAGGAGGGCACGGATCTCCCAGCCCTGTTCCAGGGCCACCGTGATCGGGCGCACCCCCTGGACCAGGAACTCCCCGGAACGCTGCCGCTTGGTGCGGTTGGTCAGCAGCGCCTGCCACTGCTGGAAGCTCGCGTTGCGGGTGGTGATCGTCAGGGTCTTCGCCACGCAGCCGATTCAACCGCATCCGGGTTCGAGGTCACGCGCCGGTGAGGTGGTGACGCGGCGCGATTGTCCCGCCGAGTGACCAGCCGCTATCGTTCCCTCGCCCCCAGCCCGCAGAGTTTGAGGATCGCGATGACTTCCCCGCCGTTGACGAAAGTTGCCGATCGGGAAGGTTCGCCCGCCGAGGAACCGGCCGGCACGGCGACCGGACGCGAGCCGGGCAGGGAGGCGACGCCGAGCCGGTTCCGGGCTGACGTCGCCGGGCTCCGGGCTGTCGCCGTGGGGCTGGTGCTGCTCTACCACGCCGGGTTGCCGTTCATCCCCGGTGGCTTCGTCGGCGTCGACGTCTTCTTCGTGATCTCCGGTTTCCTCATCACCGGGCAGCTCATCTCGGAGATCGAGCGCAGCGGACGGGTCTCGCTCACCGGTTTCTACGCGCGCCGGGCCAAGCGGATCCTGCCCGCGGCCACTGTGGTGCTGGCGGCCACCGCCGTCGCGGTCCGGCTGTTCGTACCCCGGGGTGAGTGGCAGGTCATCGGCGGCGACATCGCCGCCGCGGCGACCTACGTCGTCAACTGGCGGTTCGCCGACCGCGCGGTCGACTACCTGGCCGAGGACGTCGCGCCGTCGCCGGTCCAGCACTTCTGGTCGCTCGCCGTGGAGGAGCAGTTCTACCTCCTCTGGCCGCTGCTGATCGTGCTGGCCATCCTCGCCGCGCGCAGGCTCCGGCGGGTGAACGTACGGCCGGTCCTGTGGGTCGGTCTCGCGGTGCTGGCGGTGCCGTCGTTCGTCTGGTCGATCGTCGAGACGGCGAACTCGCCCGAGCGCGCGTTCTTCGTCTCCACCACGCGGCTGTGGGAGCTCGCGGTCGGCGCGGCGGTCGCGCTGCTGGCGGTCCGCGCCGCGCGGATGCCCCGGTCGGTGGCGGTCGTCCTCGGGTGGCTCGGCCTCGCCGCGATCGTGGCGGCGGCGCTGCTGGTCAGCGGGAAGACCGCATGGCCGGGGTACGCGGCGGCGCTGCCCACGCTCGGCGCGGCGGCGGTGATCGCGGCCGGTGCCGCGGCCGGCTCCCGAGGGCCGGTGCTGGTGCTCGGCATGCGTCCGTTCCAGTGGATCGGTGACCTGTCGTACTCGCTGTACCTGTGGCACTGGCCGATGCTCGTGGTGGCCGCCGCGCACTTCGGTGACCTGTCGGTGACCGAGGGCCTGGTGGTGGCGCTCGCCTCGGTGGTCCCGGCCTGGCTCACCTTCCGGCTGGTCGAGAACCCGCTGCGGTACTCGCGGAAGATCTCCACGTCGCCGCGTCTGGCGTTGAGCCTGGGCGGCAACTTCACGCTCGCCGGCATCTGCGCCGGTCTGGTCCTGGTGCTGATGGGCGCGTGGGCCGCCGCCGCGACCACGACCAAGGGCCGGTACGCCCCGGGCGCGGCGCTGCTGTCGACAGCGCCCGGCACGGCGCCGATCGGCCCGGTCCCGGAGCGGTTCGACGCGATCACGCCGGACCCGCTGCAGATCCGGCAGGGCTTCATGGACGTGCCGGACACCAACCGGGACAAGTGTTTCCAGCAGGTCGAGGGCGCCGAGGTGCTGTCCTGCACGTACGGCGTTCCGAACGGGTCCACCACCGTCGCGCTCGTCGGCGACTCGAAGATGGACCAGTGGCTGCCCGCGTTCCAGGTGCTCGCCGCCCAGAACGACTGGAAGCTGCTGATCATGGCGAAGGCGGGATGCGCCTTCACCAGCGCCCAGGTGCTCAAGGGCGACGGGTCCGGCAAGCCGTACACCGACTGCATCGAGTGGAACCGTGCGCTGCTGGACCGCCTGGTGCAGGAGCGCCCCGACTACGTGGTCACCTCGCAGTCGGCGTCGACGGCCCTGGACAGCGGGGGTGAGCGCGCCACCGTCGCGGCGATGGTGTCCGGCGTACGGGCCTCGTGGAAGAAGCTCGACTCGGTGGGGACCAAGGTCGTCGTCCTCGCCAACAACCCGCATCCGGGCGCGGCGGTGGCGTGCGCCGACAAGAACCGCAAGCGCCTGTCCGCCTGCGCGTTCGACAGGGAGAAGCACGACCAGGACCCGGCCTACCGGATGCAGCGGCAGGCGGTCGCGGGCGCGCCGAAGGTCAAGATGATCGACCTGTTCGACGCCGTCTGCCCGACCGACAGGTGCCCTGTGGTGTTCGGCAACGTGCTCATCTACCGGGGTGGCTCGCACATCGGCGCGGCGTACGTGAAGACGACCGCGCCGCACCTCGCCCGTGCCCTGTCCGACGTCGGCGTGCCCGCGCGCTTCACCCCGGCCGGGTAGGTCGCCGGGGTTGCGGCGCCCGGCCACGATGGCGGCGTGATCATGCGTCGGCCGCTCTGGCTCAGCCTCGTGTACGTGCTGCTGGCGGTCGCCGGTGGCGCCCTGCTCTGGCTGCCGTTCCACACCCAGATGGCGCTCGACGACTGGGGGGTGACGCTGCGCGAGCGGGGTACGCCCGCGCGGGCGACGGTCGTCGACCAGGTGACGGAGAGGGGCGGCCGGAGTTCCACCATGTACTTCAGCTACGTGGTCAACGGCCGGACGCACGCGCAGGAGGTGCCCTGCTTCGAGGTGTGCCGGGCGGCGGGCACCGCGGTGCCGATCTGGGTCAATCCGGCGGATCCGAACGACTTCGTCACCGACTTCGGGCAGCTCAGCGGGCATCGCGGGCGGGTGCAGGGCGTACTCGGCGTGGTCGGGCTGTTCGCCCTGGGCGCCGGGGTGGTGCTGACGCTGTCCCGCATCCGGCGCGCCGCCCGACCAGGCGACCGCGCCGGCCGGGCGAGCCACGACGCGGCGCGCCGCGACCGGCCGCGCCGGGTGGCGCCGACGCCGGTCGGAGACGGTCGCGGCTACACCGGCCGGGGCAAACGCAAGCGCAACGCCCGGCGTTGACGCAAGCGCAATGCTCGGTGCCGGCCGCCGGCGACGGGGTCAGCGGTAGAGCGTCTCCAGGTAGGCCGGGCCGTAGTGGCGTTCCAGGTCGGCCAGGCTCTCCGCCGGGGCCTCCACCTCCTTGATCAGCCGGGCCCGCGTCGGCAGCACGTCCGGTTGCCAGGTCTCCGGCTGCCACAGCTCGGAGCGCAGGAACGCCTTCGCGCAGTGGTAGAAGATCTGCTCGATCGCGACCTCGACGGCGAGCACCGGCCGGTGGCCCTTCACCTCCATGTCGGCGAACCACGGCGCGTCGGAGATCAGCCGGGCCCGGCCGTTGATCCGCAGCGTGTCGGTGCGGCCGGGGATCAGGAAGATCAACCCGACGTGCGGGTTGGCCAGGATGTTGCGGTAGCCGTCGGCCCGCCGGTTGCCGGGCCGCTCCGGAATCGCGATCGTGGTGTCGTCGAGCACCAGCGCGAAACCGGGCGGGTCACCCTTGGGGGAGACGTCGCAGGTGCCGTCCGCGCCGGCGGTGGCGATCAGGCAGAACGGCGAGGCGGCGAGCCACTCCCGGTCGCGTTCGTGCAGCGTACGGCGGTCCTTGGCGGCCGCTCGCGGCATCGGTGTGCCGATCAGCTCGCGTAGTTCGGCCTCGCTGGTGATCTCCCGGGTCGTCACGTCTTCCTCCCCCGTCCGTTGACCTCGACGACGGTTCCGGCCCGCGACGGGCCGTGATCCGCCACTGTCAGCCTAGGAGAGCGCGTCGAGCGCCGGGTTTGCCCCCGGAGCCGGCGGGTAGGGACCGGTTCGCAGCGTGCGTCCGGACGCGACGGATGGAGGCCGAGATGGAGAGCCGACTCAAGGTGCTCGGCCATCCCGTGCATCCGATGCTCGTGATGTTCCCGGTGGCGCTCTTCGTGACCGCGGTGATCTTCGACGTGGTGGACACAGTGGGCGGGCCCGGCTTCCTGGCCGAGGTCGCGTACTGGAACATCACCGTCGGTCTGATCGGCGGCCTGCTGGCCGCGGCGGCGGGGGCGTTCGACCTGCTCGCCCTGCCGGCCGGCACCCGCGCCAAGCGGGTCGGTGTCACCCACGCCGCCGCCAACGTGGCGGTCATCCTGCTGTTCGCCGCGGTCTGGGCGGTCCGGCTCAACGCCGACTCCCGGGCGGCCGGGGGCGCGCTCGTCGCCATCGAGGTGGTCGCCCTGGCGATCCTCGGCGTGAGCGCGTGGCTCGGCGGCGAACTGGTGGACCGGCTCGGTGTCGGCGTCGACCCGGAGCACGATCTCAACGCGCCCAGCTCGCTGCGACCCTCCTCGGCGACACAGCGGATCGGAGACGCGCGATGACGGAACAGGGCAGCGGACGGGGCTGGCGTGGTCGCCAGCAGGGCTGGGATCCGATGGGCGAACTCCAGTCGCTGCGCTCCGAGCTGAGCCGGCTGGTCGGCGGACGCTCCGGCAGCCAGGACGTGGATCTGGCCGAGACGGCCGACGGCTGGGAGGTAGTCGTCCGGCTTCCCGGCGTGGCGCCGGAGGAGGTCGCCGTCGAGCTGGACGACCGGGAGCTGTGCGTACGCGCCCGGTCGGAGGCCGAGGTGAACGCCGACCACGGCATCCCGGGCGGTTTCACCACCCGGGGCTTCGAGTACCGCGTGGACCTGCCGTCCCGCGTGGACCCGGACCGGATCGACGCGGTGATGGACCACGGCCTGCTCCGGGTCCGCCTGCCCCGGGCGACCCGGCCCGCGCCGCGCACCATCACCGTCGGCCGGACCGGCCCGCGACCGGGCGCCGACCGTACGCCGATGCCCGCCGACCCGGCCGCGGACCGGGAGCTGCACCACCCGGACACCGCGCTCGACGAGATCGACAGGCCGTAGGGGCCGCGTGACCAGCCCGCCTGACTCCCGCTCGCCGCGCCGCGACCTGGAGCCGTCGGCGCTCGGGCCGGTGGGCGAGCGCGTCCCTGACGTCGAACGGATCGCCGTGCTGCGCGCCAACGCGCTCGGTGACTTCATCTTCGTGCTGCCCGCGCTGGACGCGCTGCGGTCCGCGTACCCGTCGGCCGAGATCGTGCTGCTCGGCGCGCCGTGGCACGCGGCGCTCTGGCGCGACCGGCCCGGCCCGGTGGACCGGGTGCTGGTGGTGCCGGCGGCGCCCGGCATCCGCGACCCGGGGCCCGGCGAGTCGCCGAATGACGTCCCGGCGTTCCTGGCCGCCGCCCGCGCCGAACGGTTCGACCTGGCGTTGCAGGTGCACGGCGGCGGCGGCAATTCGAACCCGTTCGTGGCCGGGCTGGGCGCCCGGGTCACCGCCGGTCTGCGGGCCGAGGGCGCGCCGCCGCTGGACCGGTGGCTGCGCTACGTCTACTACCAGCACGAGGTGATCCGCTACCTGGAGGTGGCCGCCCTGGTCGGCGCGCCCGCCACCACGATCACACCGTCGCTCGCGGTCACCGCCGCCGACCGGGCGGAGGCCGCCGCCGTGCTCGGCGAACCCACCCGGCCGCGGGTCGCGCTGCACCCGGGCGCCACCGACACGCGGCGGCGCTGGCCGCCGGAACGCTTCGCCGAGGTCGCCCGCGAGCTGACCGGAGACGGGTACGAGGTGCTGGTCACCGGCACCCCGGCCGAGCAGGAGACGGTCGACGCGGTGGTGGCGGCGGCCGGGGTGCCGGTGCGTCCCCAGGTCGGCACGCTCAGCCTGGGCGCGCTCGCCGCCGCGTACGCGGACTGTGCGCTCGTGGTCTCCAACGACACCGGCCCGCTGCACCTGGCCGCCGCCGTGGGCGCGCCGACAGTGGGTGTCTTCTGGGTCGGCAACCTGATCAACGGGGCGTCGCCGCTGCGTGGGCGGCACCGCCCGATCGCCGCCTGGACCACCCACTGCCCGGTCTGCGGCGTCGACTGCACACCCGGGATCTACCCGCACCGGCCGGGCGACGGCGAGTGCCCGCACCGGGTGTCGTTCGTGGCCGACGTACCAGTCGCCGAGGTGGTCGAGGCGGCCCGCGAGTTGCTCACACCTCCGCGGGCGACTCGCTGAGCACGACCTCCCACGCCTCCACGTCGCGTTCGGTGACTGTGGTCGGCGACTCCAGGTGATAGGCCCCGCTGGGCAGCACCCCGGCGCCGCCGTGGCGCTCCAGCACCGCGAGCTGCGCGGCGACGTCCTCGCCCTGGTGCCGCTCGGGCAGCCGCTCCCAGAAGTCGAAGCCGCCGGCCTCGACGAGCTTGGCCCGGTCGTAGAGCACGCACCCGCCGATCCAGGAGATCTTGTACGCCCGCCACTCGTCCGCCGCCAGGTCGAGCTTCTCGGTGACGTGCAGCAGGTTCGCCGCCGGGTGGATGGACGCCCGGTGCCACTCCGGCGTGCCGGGCTGGATGCGTTCCGGCACCGGCGGCCCGGTCCACTCCTCGTAGTGCTGGTGCGTCTCCGGGCGGACGTCGTCGGCGTAGGAGAGGCCGTGCACCGCGTTGCCGACGAACCCGCAGCCCAACTCGTCGAGCGCGGTGACCAGGCGGGACAGCGCGCCCGGCTCCAGCCACACGTCGTCGTCGAGGCAGAGCACCGCGTCGGCCGCCGACTGGGCCAGCAGGTACGACCGGTGCTCGGCCAGGCCGCGCCGGGGCAGCCGCCGGGTCAGCAGCACCGGATGCCCCCGGTGCCGCAGCGCCCGCACCATCGTGGCGGCGGCCGGGTGGGCGTACGCGGGATCGCCGTCGGACTGGTCGCTGACCACCACCCCGAACCCGGGTACGCCCTCCTGGGCGGCCAGCCCGGACAGCGTGACCGCCAGTTCGGCGGGCCGGTTGCGGGTGGGGATCAGCACGTCGAGCCGCCGGTGGTGCCGGAACCGTCCGGGTGTTCCCGGGTCGAGCGGACGGGTCACGCCGGCCTGCCCTCGCCGACCGTGTCGCCGACCGGGTCGCCGACCGGGTGGGCGCGGATCCGGTCGATGATCGCCGAGGTGGAGCGGTCCGGCACGTACCCGAGCGTGCGCACCTGCCCGCCCAGCCGCCGTACCAGCGGCGCCTCCGGCACCATCTCCGGCGGGTAGTCGCCGCCCTTGACGTAGACGTCGGGCCGGACCGCCTCGATCAGCCGGGCCGGCGAGTCCTCCTCGAAGACCACCACGTGGTCGACGCAGGCCAGCGCCGCCAGCAGGGCGATCCGGTCCTCGACCGGGTTGACGGGCCGGTCCGGGCCCTTGAGCCGCCGTACGCTGCCGTCCGAGTTGACCGCCACGATGAGCAGGTCGCCGAGCGCGCGGGCCTGGGTCAGGTAGCGGACGTGCCCCGGGTGCAGCACGTCGAAGCAGCCGTTCGTGAACACCACCGACCGCCCGGCCTGCCGGTGCTCGTCCACCAGGGCGGCCAGCTCGTCGGCGCCGACCAGCGCGGGGTGCCCGCCCTCGTCCGCGCCGGTGCCGAGCGCGGCCAGCAGGTCCTGCCGGCGGCACACGCAGGTGCCGGTGTCGGCCACAGTGATGGTGGCGGCGAGCTGGGCGAGCTGGGCGGCGGTGGGCAGGCCCGCGTCGGCGGCGAGCGCCAGCGTCATGGCCGCCAGGTAAGCGTCCCCGGCACCCACCGCGTGACTGGCCGGAACCGGGGTGCTGTGGCTGCGCCGGGGCTCGCCCTCGGCGCCGCCGACCACCGCGCCCTCGGTGTCCAGGGTCACCGCCACCACGTCGGCGCCGGTGTGTTCGCGCAGCTCGGGCAGGCGTGACTCGGCCAGCACGGCCCGGTCCACGCCGGCGCCGGCCGCCGCGCTCACAGTCACGCCGGTCCCGGTGACGCTCAGCCCGTCGCCGGTCAGCGCCACCCGCTCCTCGCCCGGCACCGGTTCGCCGGTCGGGCCGGCGGGGACCTCGGCTGCGGGCGTACCGGAGGTCGGGTGCGGGCTGCCGGGTACGCGCTCACCGGACCCGCCGGGCGCGGCGCCCACCATCAGCTCGGACGGGCCGTCGGCCTCCGCCGGGTGGTTCAGGTGCACGTCGCCGCTGGGGACGGCGCCCCGCTCGGCGTGCGCGAACCCGGCGGCGGCGCGGGCCAGCAGCCGGGTCGCCTCGGCGAAGCTCGGCGTCACCACAGTCGGGTTCAGCCCGCGCCAGTCGGCCAGGTCGTGCGCGTCGAGCGCCACGGTGCCGTACCGGTCGCGGTTGGCGACCAGCCAGGCGCGTACCGCCGACGGCAGCGCGCCCAGGCCGTAGTCGCAGACCACAAGCGTGAGCGGCTGCCCGGCGGCCACCGCCCGCAGCTCCTCGGTGGCGCAGTGCAGCGCGGTCAGCAGGCGGGCCACGCCGTCGGCGTCCAGCCCGTCCTCCGGACCGCCGGAGTCCTCGCGGAGCAGGATCTGGTTGCCGGCGAGCATCCGCCGCTTGACCGGGGTGGGCCGGCCGGGCTGGCTCACCGTGCGGTCCCAGACCGCTGCCCGGTCCAGGCAGTCGTGCAGCTCGTCGCCGGCTACGTCGGCGCCGACCGGGGCGACCAGCGCGGCCCGGCCGCCGAGCGCTGCCACGTTCACCGCCGTGTTGGCGGCGCCCCCCGCAGCGGAGATCCGCCGCCGCAGGGTGAGGACCGGCGCGGGCGCCTCGCGGCAGAGCCGCTCCGACTCGGCGAACCGCCACTCGTCCAGCATGGCGTCCCCGACGACCAGCACGGGACGCTGCTGCCAGCTCGCCACGACGGTGGCCAGCCGGCGCTCTTCCGCTGCTGCTCCTGCCATGCCTCTGCGGATCCCCCCGGGCCGTCGGGCCAAACCTTGGTGCGACGCGGGCCACCCGATGCGTCCGGTTTCGCGGCATCGGGCGGGGGAACCGTCTCAGACGTACCCCGGAGAGGAGAGAACAGCATGGCAGCGACACTTCAGGGCAAGCGCATCGCCTTCCTGGCCGCCGACGGCGTCGAGGAGGTCGAGTACACCAAGCCCCGGGAGGCGGTGGAGAACGCCGGCGCCCAGGTCGAGCTGGTCTCCATCGAGTCCGGCACGATCCAGGCCTTCAACCACCTCGACCACGGCAAGCAGTACCAGGTCGACGTCACCACCGAGGAGGCGGACGCCGGGGCGTACGACGGCCTGGTCCTGCCCGGTGGCGTGGCGAACCCCGACTTCCTGCGGACGGACCCGGAGGCGGTCCGGTTCGTCAAGGCGTTCTTCGACGCGGGCAAGCCGGTCGGCGTGATCTGCCACGGCCCGTGGACGCTCGTCGAGGCGGACGTGGTGCGGGGCCGCACCATCACCTCCTGGCCGAGCCTGCGCACCGACCTCACCAATGCCGGCGCGAACTGGGTCGACCAGGAGGTCGTCACCGACAACGGGCTGGTCAGCAGCCGCAAGCCGGACGACCTGCCGGCGTTCTGCGCCAAGATCGTCGAGGAGTTCGCCGAGGGGCGGCACGCCGCCCGATGAAACTCGTACGCCCACCGGGGCATGATCCGCCCCCGGTGGGATAGGAAGCGGGATGACCGCCCAGGCCGCCCGTCCCGCGTTGCCCGCCCGCCAGATCCGCCTGCTGATGTTCGGTCTGATGACCGGCATGCTGCTGGCGGCGCTGGACCAGACGATCGTCGGCACCGCGCTGCCGACGATCGTGGGCGAGCTGGGCGGCATCAACCACTACTCGTGGGTGGTCACCGCGTACCTGCTGGCCTCGACCGCCTCGACGCCGCTGTACGGCAAGATGGCCGACCTGTACGGACGCCGGCCGGTCTTCCTGTTCTCGATCGGGATGTTCCTGCTCGGCTCGCTGCTGGCCGGGCTGTCGCAGGACATGACCCAGCTGATCGTCACGCGGGGCGTGCAGGGCCTGGGCGCGGGCGGCCTGATGACGCTGGCGTTCACCATCATCTCGGACGTGGTGTCGCCCCGGGAGCGTGGCCGCTACCAGGGGTTGTTCGGCGCCGTGTTCGGTGTGTCGTCGGTGGCCGGACCGCTGGTCGGCGGCTACTTCGCGGAGAACAACTGGCGGTGGATCTTCTACATCAACGTGCCGCTGGCGATCCTCGCCATCGTGGTCTGCTGGCACGTGATGCGGCTGGTGCCGTTCGAGCGGCGGGAGCACACCGTCGACTGGATCGGCGCGGCACTGCTGGTGGCCGGCGTGAGCTGCCTGCTGCTGGCGCTGAGCTGGGGCGGCGCCGAGTACGCCTGGGGCTCCGGCGTGATCGTCGGGCTGTTCGCCGCGGGCGCGGTGCTGGGCGTGCTGTTCGTCGCCCAGGAGGCCCGGACCAAGGAGCCGATCCTGCCGCTGCGGCTGTTCCGCAGCGCCACGTTCGCGCTCGCCAACGGCGCGGGTTTCGTGCTCGGTCTGGTGATGTTCGGGTCGATCATCTTCATCCCGCTCTACCTCCAGATCGTCAAGGGCGCCTCGCCGACCCGCAGCGGTCTGCTGATGCTGCCGATGATGGCCGGCGTCATCGTCACCTCGGTGCTCACCGGCCGGGCGATGAGCCGGATCGGCAGGTACAAGTGGTTCCCGGTGGCGGGCGCGGCCGTGCTGGTGGTCGGCATGCTGCTCTTCCAGCAGCTCCAGGTGGCCACCTCGCTCTGGCTCGCGTTCGGCTACATGGTGGTGATCGGCGTCGGGCTGGGCCTGTGCATGCAGTCGCTGATCCTGGCCGTGCAGAACGCGGTGAGCGTCCGCGACCTGGGCGCGGGCACCTCGTCTGCGACGTTCTTCCGGTCGCTCGGCGGATCGTTCGGCGTGGCCATCCTCGGCGCGGTGCTGTCGTCCCGGCTCACCGCCGAGATGTCCGCGCGGCTGCCCGGTGCGCTGGCGCAGCTCCCGCCGGAGCAGCGGGCCGCGGTGACGGCCGGCGGGGACTTCTCGATCAACGACCCGGCGGCGATCCTCGCGCTGCCCGCCCCGGTACGCGCCGCCGTCCAGGCCGCGTTCGTCGAGTCGCTGCACCTGGTCTTCCTGACCACCGGGCTGATCGCCGTGATCGCCGTGCTGGTCACGCTGGCCATGCCGAACCTTCAGTTGCGCGGCACCGGCCCGCAGGGTGCCACCGGCGGCGCCGACCCGCTCGGCGGGAAGGCGCCCGCGCCCGGCGGCAAGCCGCTGACGAAGGAGTCGAAGGACGAGGCCGCCGCCGACATGGAGGCGAAGTCGCAGACGATGCTGTGACCGGCGGCTACTTGAGGATCAGCCGGTTGGTCTGCTCGAACACGTCGAGGTCGGCGAGCGTCTCGTGCACGCTCGACGACAGCGGGTGCGGGAAGTCCGCCGGGCGGAAGAAGCCCGAGTCGGTGGTCTCGTCGGTGAACCGGGCCAGCTCGCCGTCCCACTCGTCGACCCGGAACGCCGTGGTGAAGACCTGGTACGTGTGGCCGTACATGTTGGTGTGGGTGCGGTCCGGGCCGGTGTAGAGCGCGAACGCGCTGACCCGCAGCGCCCGCAGCCCGGTCTCCTCCCGGACCTCCCGGACCGCGCAGTCGGCGATCGACTCGCCGAGTTCCATGGCGCCGGCCGGCAGGGCCCACTGGCCGTTGTCGGAACGCTGGATCAGCAGCACCCGGGCGGCGTTGTCGCGCACCACGGCGCGGGCGCCGACGAACATCAGGGTGCGGTCACCGGCCAGGGCGCGGAGCTGCCCCACGTACGAGTCGGCCCACGAGATGCTCACCCGGACAATCTACGCATCATCCGTGATCACCTCGGCGATTCCGGGGGGTTCCGCAGATGTGACCGCCGCCACTACGTTGTTACCCATGCGTAGCACGATGATGGATGCCCCTCTCCAGGTCGCCCGGATCCTCGAACACGGCTCCACCGTGCACGGCGCGGCGGAGGTGGTCACCTGGACCGGCGCCGAACCCCGCCGGATGACGTACGCGGAGGTCGGCCGCGCCGCCGCCCGGCTGGCCCACGCGCTGCGCGACGAGTGCGGGGTGACCGGCGACGAGCGGGTCGGCACGTTCATGTGGAACAACAACGAGCACCTGGTGGCCTACTTCGCCGTACCGAGCATGGGCGCGGTGCTGCACACGCTCAACATCCGCCTCTTCCCCGACCAGGTCGCCTACATCGCCAACCACGCGCAGGACCGGGTGGTGCTCGTCGACAGCACGCTCATCCCGCTGCTCGCCCGGGTGATCGGCGAGATGACCACCGTGGCGCACGTGGTGGTGGTCGGCGGCGGTGACCCGGCGCCGCTGCTGGCCGCGGCCGGCGACCGGATCACCGTGCACCACTGGGACGCGCTGCTGGCCGGCCGCCCGGACCACTTCGACTGGCCGGAGGTGGACGAGCGTGACGCCGCCGCCCTCTGCTACACCTCCGGGACCACCGGCAACCCCAAGGGCGTCGCCTACTCGCACCGCTCGATCTACCTGCACTCGCTCCAGGTCTGCATGCCGGAGGGCTTCGGGCTCGGCCCGAACGACAGGGAACTGGCGATCGTGCCGATGTTCCACGCGATGTCGTGGGGCCTGCCGTACGCGGCGTTCCTCTCCGGCGCCTCGCTGATCATGCCGGACCGGTTCCTCCAGGCCGAGCCGATCGCCGCGATGATCGCCGCCGAGCGCCCCACGCTCGCCGGGGCGGTGCCGACCATCTGGACCGACCTGCTGGCCTACCTGGACGCGCACGAGGTGGATCTCTCCTCGCTGAAGGAGGTCATCGTCGGCGGATCGGCCTGCCCTCCGGCGCTGATGCACGCGTTCCATGACCGCTACGGCATCGACGTCATCCACGCCTGGGGCATGACCGAGATGTCGCCGCTGGGCTCGGTCTCCCGGGCACCGGCCGGCGCGACCGGCGACGACGCCTGGCGCTACCGCTACACGCAGGGCCGTGTTCCGGCCGGCGTGACGGCGCGGATCGTCGGCCCGGCCGGCGAGCCGCTGCCCGCCGACGGGACGTCGGTGGGCGAGCTGGAGGTACGCGGGCCGTGGGTGACCGCCCGGTACATCGGCGACGACGCCCCGGAGGAGGAGAAGTTCCGGGACGGCTGGCTGCGGACCGGTGACGTCGGCACGCTCTCGCCGGACGGCTACATCACGCTCACCGACCGCGCCAAGGACGTGATCAAGTCGGGCGGGGAGTGGATCTCCTCGGTCGAGCTGGAGAACGCCCTGATGGCCCACCCGGCGGTGCTGGAGGCGTGCGTGGTGGGCGTACCGGACGAGCGGTGGGACGAGCGGCCGCTGGCCACTGTGGTGGTCCGCGAGGGCGCCTCGGTGACCGCGGAGGAACTGCGGGACTTCCTCGCCGGCTCGGTGGCCCGCTGGCAGTTGCCGGAGCGCTGGGCGTTCATCGACGCGGTGCCGAAGACGAGCGTCGGCAAGTTCGACAAGAAGGTGGTGCGCTCGCGGTACGCCGACGGCGGGCTCGACGTGCGGGAACTGACCGCGTCGTAACGTTTCGCGGCGTACCGTCGCCTACACGGGTAGGAACGCGTTCCCAACGGACATTCCTCCCAGAGGGCGGCCCCGGCGTTCGCACCGCGCCGGGGCCGCCCGTCCGTTACGGGGTGACCCGCACCGTCATTGTTGCGAAACTTGTTCGCGTCTGTCCGGCTGTCGGGGAAATCCGGTCGCCTACTCGTCGGCGGTGCTCACCAGCACCTTGCCCACCACGCTGTCCTGCACCGCCTGCTGTGCGGCGGCGGCCTCCGCCAGCGGATACCGGTGCAGCGGCAGCCCCGCCTCCTCACCGACCCGGATCGCGCCCTGCGCCACCGCCGCCGCGATGTCCGTGACCGCCTGCGCCTTCGCCACCTTCGGCGCGGTGTAGATCAGCACGAACTGCCAGCGGGCGTTCGGGCCCATCAGCGGCCGGATCGGCAACGTCACCTCGCCACCGCCGTCGTCGGCGTACACGCAGACCGCCCCGCCGGTGCGCAGCATCCGTACGTCGGCGGCGGCGTTGCGGGCGGCGGACACCTCCACGATCGTGTGGACCCCGTCGGGCGCGACCTTGCGGACCTCCTCGACCACATCCTGCTCGCGATAGTTGATCACGAAGCTGGCACCCGCCGCCGCCGCGAGCTGCGCCTTCTCCGGGCTGCTCACCGTGGTGATCACGCACGCGTCGGCCCACCGGGCGAGCTGGATCGCCGCGTTGCCCACCGCCCCCGCGCCGCCCTGCACCAGCACCACGTGGTCGCTCAACGCGCCGGCGTGCAGCTTGTCCGGCATGAACTCGCCGGCGGTCAGGCAGCGGTGCGCGGTCATGAACGGGATGCCGAGCGCCGCGCCCAGGTCGAACGAGGCCGGACCGAGCGGCACCGCGTGCCGGACCGGGACCAGCGTGTACTCGGCGGCGGTGCCCCACGGCCGCTGCCACGCCGCCTCCCACACCCAGACCCGCTCACCGATGAGCGTCCGGTCCACGCCCTCACCGACCGCCTCGACCACCCCGGCGCCGTCCTGGTGCGGGATCTGCCAGCCGGCCGGCAGCGGCCACGCCTGGCGGGCCTTCCAGTCGGTCGGGTTCACCCCCGACACGGCCATCCGGACCAGCACCTCGCCCGGTCCGGGTTCCGGCACCGGCCGCTCGACCACCTGGAGCACCGAGGCGTCCCCGCTGCGCTCGTACACGATCGCCTTCATCGCCGTCCCTCCGCCGTCCTCCCGGGTGCGCTACCCGGCAGCCGCCCGAACATTCGGTCCGGGCGCACCCGGCCACCGTACGACGGCTCGTCAGGCGGCCGGCTTGAGCACGACCTTCGAGTAGCCCGGTTCGCGGCGGTCGAAGCGCTGGTACGCCTCCGGCGCCGCGTCCAGCGGCAGTTCCTTGCTCACCACGAAGCTCGGCGTCGCCCGCCCCGCCGTGATCAGGTTCCGCAGGTACGCGTTGTACGTCTTCACGTTCGCCTGCCCGGTGCCGATCCGCAGGCCCTTCTCGAACAGCTTGCCCACCTTGAACAGCAGCTCACCCCGGGCGGAGTGCTCGTCCGGGGCGCCCGGGTCCGCCGAGAGGTAGAGCCCGACCACGCCGATCGCCCCGGTCGCGCGCACCACCTCCACGAGCGTGTTCAGCACCAGCGCCGGCTGCTCCTCGCCGCTGGGCGCGGACGCCTGGTATCCCACCGCGTCCACGCCGTGATCGGTCCCCACCCCGTCGGTCCGGTCCCGGATCTGCTCGACCGGGTCGCCCGCGCTGAAGTCGATCGCTGTGGCGCCGATCGACTCGGCCAGCCGCAGCCGGTCCGGCACCCGGTCCACCACGAACACCTCGGACGCCCCGATCAGCACCGCCGAGTACGCGGCCATCAGCCCGACCGGCCCGCCGCCCATCACTGTCAGGTTCTCGCCCGGCCGCAGCCCGGTCATCGCCACACCGTGGTAGCCGGTCGGGAAGATGTCGGCGAGCATCGCGTAGTCGTTCTCGTGTTCGGTGCCCGGCGGCAGCTTCAGGCAGTTGAAGTCGGCGAACGGCACCCGCAGGTACTCGGCCTGCCCACCCCGGTACGGCCCCATCGACACGTAGCCGTACGCGCCGCCGGCGAAGCCCGGGTTCACCGTCAGGCAGAAACCGGTGCGCTGCTCCCGGCAGTTGCGGCAGAACCCGCACGCCACGTTGAACGGCATCGAGACCCGGTCGCCCACGCGCAGGCTCGTCACGCCCGGCCCGGTCTCGACGATCACGCCCATGTTCTCGTGGCCGAACACGATGCCCGGCTCGGCGGCCGTCCGTCCCTCGTACATGTGCAGGTCCGAACCGCAGATCGCGGTCGTCGTGACCTGGACGACCACGTCGTTCGGATCCTCGATCCGGGGGTCGTCGACCTCGTTGACGGCCACCTCGTGCGGCCCCTCGTACACCACAGCCCTCATGTCACCGACCGTAGGCCGGGTGGCGGCGGCGGGTGGGTGGTTCAGTCGATCCCCGCCACCACCTCGGGCGTGAGCGCGCCGATCGAGGGGAGCAGCACGGCCGCGAGCGCCTCGGCGTCCGGGTCGAGCGGGTACGACGCGTGCGGCACCGCCACCACGCGGCACCCGGCGGCGGCCGCCGAGCGGACCCCGTTCGACGAGTCCTCCACCGCCACGCACCGGGCCGGGTCGACGCCCAGCCGCTGCGCCACCGCGAGCCACACGTCGGGCGCGGGCTTGCCCCGGGCGGTCTCCTCGGTCGACAGCGTCGCGCCGAACGCGCCGGCCAGGCCCGTCGCGTCCAGCGCCGCCGCGATCAGCCGGGTCGGTGAGGAACTGGCCAGCCCCAGCGGCCACCGCGCGGCGATGCGGCGCACGACCGCGTCGGCGCCGTCGATCAGCGGTACGTGCTGCGCGTACCGCCGGGCCATCTCGGTCACCACCTCGGTGGCGACCTGCTCGGCCGACCTGTCGACGCCCAGCTCACCGCTGAGGTATTCGGCCCACTCGGCGGTGCTCATGCCCATCAGCCGGCGCTGCGTGTCCGGCTGCCAGACGCCGCCGTGCTCGGCCACGTACGCCCGCCGGACCTCCTCCCACACCGGCTCGGAGTCCACGATCACGCCGTCCAGGTCGAAGAGCACCGCGTCCACCACGTCGACCATCCTGCCCCAGCCGGCGGCCGGACTCACCGTGGCAGCGCCGCTCCGGCCGAACGCTGAGCCGGAAGGCCGATCGGGGCCTTGGCCGGGATGATCGTGCGGCAGCGCGTCGCGATCGGCTCCAGCAGCTCCCGCAGCCGGCCGGTACGCTCCGCGCCCAGCGCCCGCCACGGACCCGCGGCGGCCCGGTCGGTAGCCTCCTCGACCACGCGGAACGTCTCCGTGGCGTACGGCGTGGGGTTCAGGTCGGCGGTCAGCCAGCCCTTGTCCACCAGGCGCTGCTCGGCGGCGGTCCACTGCTCGTCGGTCCAGCCCCGGGCCGGCTGGTGGAACTCGCGGGACTGGTCGACCCGGCACCGCCAGGCCACCACCTCGGCCGGTTCCAGCCCGGTCGTCACCAGCGCCGCCACGTGGCCGTCGCCGCGGTGCTCGCGCAGCGTGGTGGCGGCCTGCCAGAGCCGGGCCAGCGGGTACTCGCCCCGGGGCAGCGCGGCGTTGACCGCGCCGAGCACCCGGCCCGCGACGTCCACCCGGCCGGCCGCCTCCTCCAGCAGGTCGGCGGCCTCGACCAGGTGCGACTCGGGCAGTTCGTAGGTGAACTCGGCGAGCGCCTGCACGCCACCGGTGAGCCGGGCCCGCAGCGTCTCCTCCGGGGTGGCCAGGCGCCACACCGAGGGCAGCGCGCGAGCCACCATGGCCGGCGCGAAGCTGAAGAAGGCGGCCGTGACGGTCGGCGCGTCGACCGGCCCGAGCGGCGCGGCCCGGCCGGCGAAGTAGCCGCGCCAGTAGCCCCGCAGCCCGACCGCCTCGAACGCGGCCCGGGCCCGGGGGTGGAAGTAGGTCACCGCGTGGACCGGCTCGTAGAGCGTCCACATCTGCCGGGTCACCCCGGACTCGTCCAGCGCCGCCACGTGCACCTCCGCGTCGGTGGGCAGATCACCACGGGCGAACGTGCCGCCCGTGGTGACCATGAACCTACTGCCGCTGGGTGACCGGACGGAAGCCCGGAGTGATCTACTGCGCAGCCAGCACGTCGACGACGAAGCGCAGCGGCCCGGCCGGACGGCCGCCCGCGGCGTCGTTGCCGTACGCCAGCTCGGCCGGGAGGTCCAGCTGGACCCGGCTGCCCACCGGCACGCCGACCAGGCCCTGGTCCCAGCCCTTGATGACCTGGCCCACGCCGATCTGGAAGGTGGCCGGCTGGCCGCTGTCCCAGGACGCGTCGAACTGCTTGCCGTCCTTGTAGAACACGCCCACGTAGTTCGTGGTGATGTTCTGCCCGGCCTTCACCGCCGGGCCGGTGCCCTTGACCAGGGTGGTGACGGTGAGCTTCTTCAGCTCGCCGGTACCGGCCTGCACTGTCGGCTTGGTCTTCAGCGCCGGGTCGAAACCGGCGGGCAGCTCCGGAGCGGGCGCCGCGGTGGGCTCGGCCGGCGCGGTGGGGCTGGCCGAGGAGCCGGCGGTGGACGTCTTGTCGTCGTCCCCGCTGTTCAGCCAGACCAGGCCGCCGACCAGGGCCACCACCGCGAGCACGCCGACCGCCGCGCCGAGGATCGACTGCCGGCGGCGACGCGCCTCGGCTGCCTTCTTCTCGGCCAGCTGGGCGGCCAGCCGCCGCTGTGCCTTGGTGGCCGGGGCCTGGCCCGCCGACCGGTTCTCCACACGCTCGCTCACGTCGACTCCCTGCAGGGTGGGTGGGTGCGCCCCCGGCGGGCCGCCGCCGAGGCCAGCGCACACGGTACCCGCCCGGAGCCCCAGCGTGCCCATACGGCCGCCACGATCCGGACACGATGCCCGATACGGGGGCACCACACGGGGTACGTTCCGACCATGGCGATCCTCAGCGAAGAAGACCTGGCCCTGCTCGGCGAGCCGCAGCTCGCGCACGTGGCGACGATCGAGGCCGACGGCACCCCGCACGTCACCCCGGTCTGGGTCGACACCGACGGCGAGCACATCGTGTTCAACACGGCCAAGGGCCGGCAGAAGTACCTGAACATGTCCCGCAACCCGGTGGTCGCGGTGTCGGTGGCGGACAAGGCCGACGACTTCCGCACGCTCTGGATCAAGGGCACCGTCGAGTTCGTCACCGAAGGCGCCGACGAGCACATCGACCGGATGGCGAAGAAGTACCTCGGCCAGGACACCTACCCCTGGCGCCGCCCCGGCGAGGAGCGCGTCATCGTCCGCGTCACCCCCACCGAGAAGCTCGGCCGCGGCTGAACGGCGGAGCCCCGCCCGCCACCGGGGGCGGGGCGATCGCCGTACGCGTCAGGCGGTCTTCTTCTTCGCGGGCGTCTTCTTGGCGGCGGTCTTCTTGGCCGGTTCGGCCTTCTTCGCCGCCGTCTTCTTCGCGGGCGCCTTCTTGGCAGTGGTCTTCTTCGCAGGCTCGGTCTTCTTCGCCGGCGCCTTCTTCGCGGCCTTCTTCGCCGAGCGGGCCGACGAGATCGGCGTCGGCTCGGCGCCGCCACCGGACGGCGCCTCGCCCCGGGCCGCCCGGGCCCGCTCCACCGACGCCTTCAGCGCGGCCATCAGGTCCACGGCGGCGGCCGGAGCGGCCTCTTCCTCCTCCGGCTGCACCACCTCGCGGCCCTCGACCTTCGCGTCGATGACCTCCTGCAACGCGGCCCGGTAGTCGTCGGTGAACGCGTCCGGCTCGAACTCCCCGGCCATCGAGTCGATCAGCGAGCTGGCCATCGCCAGCTCCGGCGGGCGTACCTTCAGGTCCTCGTCCAGGAAACCGAAGTCGGGCCGGCGGATCTCGTCCGGCCACAGCATGGTGTTGAGCAGCAGCACGCCCTCGCGGACGCGCAGCGTGGCCAACTGCTCCCGCTGGCGCAGCGCCACCTTGACGATCGCCACCCGCTCCGAGTCGGACAGCGCGTCACGCAGCAGCACGTACGGCTTGGTCGCCGAGCCCTCCGGCTCCAGGAAGTACGCCTTGTTGTAGAGGATCGGGTCGACCTGCTCGGCCGGTACGAACTCCAGCACGTCGATCGCGTGCGACGTGCTCAACGGCAGGTCGGCGAAGTCCTCGTCGGTGAGGATCACCATCTCGCCGCCGCCGATGTCGTACCCCTTGGCGATGTCGTCGTAGGTGACCTCCTCGCCGCAGACCGAGCAGGTGCGCTTGTAGCGGATCCGGCCGCCGTCCTCACGGTGCACCTGGTGGAAACGGATGTCCTTCTCCTCGGTGGCCGAGTAGACCTTCACCCCGATCGACACCAGGCCGAACGACACCGCTCCTTTCCAGATCGCCCGCATTCCCGCGCTCCTCTCCCCGGTTGACAACCAGAATCGCAAACGATCGAACGGGACGCACGCGCTTCCGTGCGCAACTACAGTCAGGAGGTGCCCGGCGCGCCGTTGAAGCCGATGCTCGCGACGACCGGGCAGCTCCCGGCCGGCGCCGCCTGGTCGTACGAGTTCAAATGGGACGGCGTCCGCGCGCTCGCCGACATCTCGCGCGGCGACAGGCACTTCTACGCCCGCTCCGGCGTCGAGATCACCACCGCGTACCCGGAACTGCTCAACCTGGCCGAGCAGGTCGGCGACGCGCTGCTCGACGGCGAGGTCGTCCTCTTCACCGACGGGCAGCCCTCGTTCACCGCGCTCGCCGAGCGGATGCACGTCCGCAACCCGGCCAAGGCGGCGCGGCTGGCGGCGACAGTACCCGTCACGTACATGATCTTCGACCTGTTGCGGCTCGACGGCGTCGACCTGACCGCCCGGCCGTGGCGGGAGCGGCGGGCGGCGCTGGAGTCGCTCGGGCTCGGCGCCGCCCGGTGGGCGGTGCCGCCGGTCTTCGGCGACGGCCCGGCCACCTACGCGGCGGCCGGCGAGCACGGGCTGGAAGGGGTGATGGCCAAGCGGGTCGACTCGCTCTACCGGCCCGGCGTGCGCTCGCCGGACTGGGTGAAGGTCAAGCTGGAGGTCACCGCCGACTTCGTGGTCGGCGGCTGGCGGCCCGGCGCGCGGCGCGTCGGTGGCCTGCTGGTCGGCGTGCCCGGCCCGGACGGACGGCTGGTCTACCGGGGGCGGGTCGGCGGCGGGATCGGCGCGGCGCTCGAACGGGAACTGCTGCGCGAGCTGGAACCACTGCGCTCCACCGACTCGCCGTTCGCCGCCGACGTGCCGCGCGAGGATGCCCGGGGCGCGATCTGGGTAACTCCCCGAATCGTGGTGGAGGTCAAGTACGGCCAGCGCACGCCGGACGGCCGGCTGCGCTTCCCGCGCATCCTGCGCCTGCGCCCGGACAAGCCGCCCGAGGAGGTCGACGATGCCCTCTGAGCGGTTGAAGGTCGAGGTCGAGGGGCGCTCACTGGAGTTGTCCAACCTGGACAAGGTGCTGTTCCCGAAGGCCGGGTTCACCAAGGGCGAGGTGATCGACTACTACACCCGGATCGCCCCGGTGCTGCTGCCGCACCTGCGCGACCGCGCGCTGACCCGGATCCGGTTCCCCAACGGCGTCGACGGCGGCTCGTTCTTCGAGAAGAACGCACCCGCCGCGACCCCCGGTTGGGTACGCACCGAGAACCTGCCCGCCCCCGGGTCGACGAAGGGGCGGGAGACCATCGACTACGTGGTCTGCGACGAGCTGCCCACACTCGTGTGGCTGGCCAACCTGGCCGCGCTTGAGCTGCACACTCCGCAGTGGAAGATCGGCGCCCACCCGGACATGATGGTGGTCGACCTGGACCCGGGCGCCCCGGCCGCGCTCAAGCAGTGCTGCCGGGTGGCGCTGCTGATGCGCGACCGGCTGGCCTCCGACGGGATTTCCTCGTTCCCGAAGACGTCGGGGAAGAAGGGCATGCAGCTCTGCTGCCCGATCGCCGGTACGCAGGACGCCGAGGTCGTCTCCGACTACGCCAAGCGCATCGCGCAGGAGCTGGAGCAGGCACACCCGAAGCTGGTCGTGTCGAAGATGGCGAAGAACCTGCGCCCCGGCAAGATCTTCATCGACTGGAGTCAGAACAACGCGGCGAAGACGACTGTGGCGCCGTACTCGCTGCGGGCCCAGTCGGTGCCCTCGGTGTCCACGCCGCTGACCTGGGACGAGGTGGAGGCCGGGGCGGCGGGGAAGCGGCCGTCGACGCGGCCGTACACCGCTGGTGAGGTGCTCAAGCGGGTGGAGAAGCAGGGCGACCTGCTGGCGCCGCTGCTCGACGGCGGTCCCGAACTGCCGTGACCCGCCACCACGCGCCGCCCACCAGCAGCAGCACGATCACGCTGATCGCCACGTCACCCACCAGCGCCGCCGCCGGGCTCGCCGGGGCATAGGTCGGCACGGCGTACGCGAGCGCCGCGGCGACGACCAGGCCTGCCGAACCGGTGGCGAGCACGTGCCGCTGCCCCCAGCCGGGTCGCCGGGACCAGCGCGTCAGCAGGGCGGCGGCGATCCCGGCGAGTGCGAGGGCGAGCACCACTCCCGGCCATCCCGGGGCGATCGTGGAACCCACGTACGCCGCCGCCACGACCAGCGCGGGCCGGAGCGGCCGGGGCGGGCCGGCTTCGGTTTGCGGTCGGCCTGCGGGCGTCGGCCCGGCGGGCGCAGGCGCGTCGGGCGGTGGCCCGGCGTGCCGGTGGCGGAGCAGGGCGGCGGTGATGAGGGCCAGTGCCACGCCGGTGGCGACCGCCAACTGGACCGGCGAGGCCAGGAAGTTCTTGCGGCCACCGTCGTCGGCGAACACCAGCAGGCTGCCGCCGAGCCAGAGCAGCGCCGCCGCGGTCAGCCCCGGTCGGCCCAGCCAGGGCCGCGCCCGCCGGCCCGCGCCGAGGTACGACTCGACGAGCGCGATCGGCGCGCAGACGGTCAGCACCACATGGTTGCCCACGTAGTCGACTGCCTGCCTCGCGCTGAACCCGAGACCGGGCACCAGCGTGGCCTCCGCCGCGGCCCGGGTGTCGGCGAACTCGGTGTCGTCCAGGAACCCCGGATTGAACAACGACTGGTCGACCAAGCCGGCCTGGATCACGCCGAACGCGGCAGCGAGCAGCGCGATCCCCGGCCAGCCGAGCCCGAACCGCCGGGCCGTCTCGCGGATCAGCAGCGCGGCCCCGCCGTACATCGGGGCGAGCACCAGCACCACGAACGGCATGCCGGTGAGGGTGAAGCCGCCCCAGGAGCACTCGGCGGTCCACGGGGCGAGCAGCAGCAGCGCGATCGCCGGCACCAGCCGCCGGCGCGGGGGTTCGGTCGTCATGCCCGCACGGTCCCGCAGCCACCCGGCCCCCCGATACGGCCGTCGGACGACCGGGCCCGCGACCAAAGTCGACGGTCGCGGACCGGTGGGCCCGGCTAGAGCGCGAACAGCAGCGCGGCGTCGAGGAGGACGACCACGGCGGTGGCGAAGTGGATGCCGAAGGCGGTCGCCCGGGAGCCGCCGTGCCGCAGCACGATGAGGGTGTCGCCCAGCGGGGCGAGTGCGACCACGAGCATGAACCAGGCGACGGCGTCGGCGCTGGTGAAGGCGATCAAGGCGAGGCCGACCAGGCCGTAGGTGAGGTCACGCAGCCCTTTGATCGTGAGGTACGCGGGATCTCCCGTGCCCTCCGCGGCGGGGACGCCGTAGCCGGCGGCGGCGGCTCGGGGAACGAGGAGGAAGCGCGCGCCGATCAGGACGATGAAGAGGCTGAGGACGATGGCGAGCCCGTAGGCGACGAGGGTGAGCATGCCGACTCCAAGATTCTAGCGCTGCTAGGGATGAGAGCGAAGCTAGCAGAGCGCCGATAGATTGGCTAGCGGTGCTAGAGTGCCGGTCATGTCGATTCAGGCGCGCCGGGAGCGGGAGCGGGCGGACCGCGAACGGGCGATCATCACCGCCGCCCGGGACCTCGCCGAGTCGGAGGGCTGGGACGCGGTCACCACCCGCCGCCTCGCCGCCGAGATCGAGTACAGCCAGCCCGTCCTCTACAGCCACTTCAAGGGCAAGGACGCCATCATGGCGGCCGTCGCTCTGGAGGGCTGCGCCGAACTGGCAGTCGAACTCGCCGCCGCCCGGGCCGCCGCCACCGACCCGCGGGCCGCGGTGGCCGCCATCGCCACGGCGTACGCCGCGTTCGCCGAACGCCGGCCCGCGCTCTACGACGCGATCTTCACCCTCCCCGTCGCCCTCTCCTTCGCCAGCCAGGACACACCCGTCGAGCTGGTCCGGGCCTTCGCCGAACTGGCCGAGACGCTGCGCCCGTTCACCGGCGACGACGACCTGGAGACGTTCACCGAGACGTTCTGGAGCGCGCTGCACGGCCAGGTCACGCTGATGCGCGGCGGCCGTCTGCGGCGGGACGAACACGAGCGGCGGTTGGCCCTCCTGGTCGACCGGTTCGCCCGGCTAGGGTGAGCTGACCGCCAGGGAGGAGTACATCCGATGGCCACCCGCGCACCCGCCGCCGTCGCGACCGACGAGCCACTGCTGACCTACTGCAACGACGCCACCGGCGAGCGAACCGAGCTGACCGGGCCGCAGTTGGGCCGGTGGGCGGCCCGTAGTGCCGGGCTGCTGCGCGACGGGTGCGGGCTGCGCCCCGGTGACCGGGTGGCGGTGCTGCTGCCGCCGCACTGGCGTACCGCGGCGGTGCTGATCGGTGCCTGGTCGATCGGGCTGACCGTGTCGTTCCGTCCCCGCGCGCTGGCCGGGCTGCCGGTGCTCGAACCCGGCGCGGACCGGCCCTACGACGCGGTGTTCGTGACCCCGGAACGCCTCGACGACTGGCTGGAGGACGTGCCCGAGGGGACGCACCGCTACCTGGTGGGCACCGGGCCGGGCCCGCTCGACGAGGTGCCGCCGGGCTGGCTGGACTGGTCGGCCGAGGTGCTGCGGCACCCGACCGACCCGCCGGACTACACCGCCGTCGACCCGTCCGACCCGGCCACGCCGGACGGCACCAGCTTCGGCGCGTGGCGGCGTCTGGCCGCCGAGATCGCCACCCAGATGAACCTGCACCAAGGTGATCGCCTCGTGATCGACCCGACCGAGGACGAGCAGCCCCTGAAGTGGCTGCTGGCCCCCCTGTCGGCAGGCGCCACGGTCCTGATCCACGCCACCCCCACCCCCTAGCCCCGCCCTCCCCGCCCTCCCCGCCCGC
>NZ_JNZR01000036.1:0-52697 GCF_000717585.1 Micromonospora globosa | reverse complement strand
CCCGGTCACATTCCGAACCCGGAAGCTAAGCCCTCCAGCGCCGATGGTACTGCACTCGGGAGGGTGTGGGAGAGTAGGACACCGCCGGACAATCTTCCAGTCGAGGGCCGCCCCAGCAGGGGCGGCCCTCGACTGCGTTAGCGTTCTCGGCGGAAACGCCATCAGGAAGGATGTACCTGTGAGCTCAGGACCCCAGGGCGGGGACCGCCCCCGTCGTTACGAGGATCGCGCCGACCGCGGCCAGGGGCGTGGTGACGCCGGCCGCGACGGCCGTCGCGATGACCGTCCCTCGTACCGGGGCGGCCGCGACGACCGCCCGGGTGGCTTCCGTGGTGGCGACCGTGACAGTGGCGCCCGCGGCGGTGACCGTCGTGAAGGCGGTTTCCGCGGTGGCGATCGCCGCGAGGGCGGTTTCCGCGGTGGCGACCGTGACGGCGGTTTCCGCGGTGGTGAGCGTCGCGAGGGCTTCCGTGGCGGTGACCGTCGTGAAGGCGGCTCCGGCGGCGGTGACCGGCGCGAGGGCGGCTTCCGTGGCGGCGACCGTGAGGGTGGCTTCCGGAGTGGAAGCCGTCCGGGCGGCGACCGTCGTGAAGGCGGCTTCCGGGGCGGCGACCGTGACGGCGGTTTCCGCGGTGGTGAGCGTCGAGAGGGTGGCTTCCGGGGCGGCGACCGCCGCGAAGCCGGCACCCGCGACGGCAGCTTCCGCAGTGGTGACCGCCGTGAGGGCGGCTTCGGCGGTGGTGACCGTCGTGAGGGCGGTTTCCGTGGTGGGGACCGTCGTGAGGGCGGCGCCCGTGACGGTGGCTTCCGGGGCGGCGACCGTCGTGAAGGTGGCTTCCGCGGTGGTGACCGTGAGGGCGGCTTCCGCGGTGGTGACCGGCGCGAGGGCGGTTTCCGTGGCGGTGACCGTGAGGGCGGCTTCCGCGGTGGCGACCGCCGTGAGGGCGGTTTCCGTGGTGGGGACCGTCGTGAGGGCGGCGCCCGCGAGGGTGGCTTCCGTGGCGGTGACCGTGAGGGCGGCTTCCGCGGTGGCGACCGCCGTGAGGGCGGCTTCGCCGGTGGCGACCGCCGTGAGGGTGGCTTCCGGGGCGGTGACCGCCGCGAGGGTGGCTTCCGTGGTGGGGATCGTCGTGAAGGCGGTGCCCGCGAGGGCGGTTTCCGCGGTGGCGACCGTGAGGGTGGCTTCCGTGGTGGGGATCGTCGTGAGGGCGGCGCCCGTGAGGGTGGTTTCCGTGGTGGGGATCGTCGTGAAGGCGGCGCCCGTGAGGGTGGTTTCCGTGGCGGTGACCGTCGTGAGGGCGGTTTCCGCGGTGGCGACCGCGACGGTGGTTTCCGTGGCGGTGACCGTCGTGAAGGCGGGTTCCGTGGTGGCGACCGTGAGGGTGGCTTCCGTGGTGGGGATCGTCGTGAAGGCGGCGCCCGTGAAGGTGGCTTCCGTGGCGGTGACCGTCGTGAAGGCGGTTTCCGCGGTGGCGACCGTGAGGGTGGCTTCCGTGGTGGGGATCGTCGTGAGGGCGGCGCCCGTGAGGGCGGTTTCCGGGGCGGCGACCGTCGCGAGGGCGGCTACCAGGGCGGCGACAACCGCCGGGAGAGCTACGCCGGCGGCGAGCGCCGCGACGGCGGCTTCCGCGGCGGCGACCGCGACCGTGGCTTCCGGCGCGACGACCGGCGCGATGACCGGCGGCCGGGCGGCTACCGGGGTGAGCGGGACGGTGAGCGCCGTGGCTACGGCGACCGGCCGGGCGGCGACGACCGCCGGACCGGCAACTACGGCCCGCAGCGGGAGCGCCAGGACGAGCGTGGCGAGGGGCGTACCGGTGAGGCGCCGGAGCTGCCGGACGACGTCGTCGCGAGCGACCTCGACTCGGCCGTCCGGGCGGAGCTTCTCTCCCTGGCCAAGCCGGTGGCGGAGACTGTCGCCCGGCACCTGGTCGCGACCGGTCTGCTGATCGACGAGGACCCGGTGCTGGCGCTGGCGCACGCCATGGCGGCCCGGAGGCTCGCGTCGCGGATCGCCGCCGTGCGGGAGGCCGTCGGGCTGGCCGCGTACCACGCGGGTGAGTGGCAGACCGCCATCGCCGAGCTGCGGACGTACCACCGGATGAGCGGCCTGCAGAGCCACCTGGCGGTGCTGGCGGACTGCGAGCGGGCGCTGGGCCGGCCCGAGCGGGCCATCGACCTGTTCCGCGGCGCGGACCGGGACAAGCTCGACCAGGCCGTCGCGATCGAGCTGCTGATCGTGGCCGCCGGGGCGCGCGGCGACCTCGGGCAGAAGGACGCCGCGGTGGCGATGCTCCAGGTGCGCGAGCTGACCGGCGACTCGACCGACCCGTGGGCGGCGCGGCTGCGCTACGCGTACGCGGACGCCCTGCTGGCGGTGGACCGGCGCGAGGAGGCGCGGGAGTGGTTCTCCCGGGCCGCCGACGTCGACTCCGAGGGGGAGACCGACGCCGCCGAGCGGCTGCTGGAGCTGGACGGCGTGGTCATCGAGGGCGACGACGAGCCGGAGGACGACACCGACGCGTCCGAGGCGTCGGCCGAGGACGTCCGCGACGACGACGACCTCGACGACGAGGACGAGGACGACGAGGACGACCTCGACGATGACGACGACGAGGACGACCTCGACGACGACGATGACGACGATGACGACGATGACGACGACGACCGGGATGACGACGCGCCGCTGAGCGGCGACGACACCTCGGGCGTCGACGGGGACGCGGCACGGGCCGGCTACCGGGACCGGGACGCCGGCGATCTGGCCGCCGGCGATCTGGCCGACGACGAGCTGGCCGACGACGAGCTGGCCGACGACGAGCTGGCCGACACCGAGGTCGGCTCGCTCGCCGCCGACACCCCGACCACCACCGCCACGACCGAGGATCCGGCCACCGCACCGGCCGCCGACGCCCAGGCGCCGGCCGCCGACGTCACCCCGGACGGCAAGGCCGACCGGCCCGCGCCCGGTGACGCCGCGGACGGCGAGGGCGAGGCGGCGGACCGCCGATGACCGGGTACGCCGGTGACACCGCCTCCGGCGCGGATCGGGGCGAACCCGACCGCGCCGGGGCGGGCGGGCGGCTGGTCGACGCGTACTCGCTCGTCGTCTTCGACCTGGACGGCGTCATCTACCTGATCGACCGGCCCATTCCCGGCGCGGTCGAGGCGGTCGGCCGGCTGCATGCCGAGGGGCGCGCGGTCGCGTACGCGACCAACAACGCCTCCCGCCGCTCCAGCGAGGTGGCCGACCTGCTCACCGGCATGGGCGTCGCGGCCCGGCCGGCGGAGGTGCTCACCTCCGCGGCGGCCACCGCCGAACTGCTCCGCGACCGGCTGCCCGAGGGCGCACCCGTGCTCGTGGTCGGCGCGGAGGCGCTGCGCGCCGAGCTGCGCGCGGTGGGCCTGCGGCCGGTCGCCACCGCCGACGAGGAGCCCGCCGCGGTGGCCCAGGGTTACGGCCCGCAGGTCGGCTGGTCCGACCTGGCCGAGGCGTCCCTGGCGGTACGGGCGGGCGCGCCCTGGTACGCCACCAACACCGACCGCACGCTGCCCAGCCCGCGTGGCCCGCTGCCGGGCAACGGCTCGCTCGTCGCGGTGCTGCGGACCGCGCTCGGCCGCGACCCGGACGTGGTGGTGGGCAAGCCGGAGCCGGCGCTGTTCACCACCGCCGCGCGGCGGGCCGGGACCGGGCGCACGCTCGTGGTGGGCGACCGGCTGGACACCGACATCGAGGGCGCCCGCCGGGCCGGGCTGGACAGCCTGCTGGTGCTCACCGGGGTCAGCGACGCCGCCGAGCTGCTGGCCGCACCCGAGGAGCGCCGCCCCGCGTACGTCTCGTTCGACCTGGCGGGCCTGTTCGACCCGGCCGCAGTGGTGGCGGTGCCGGGCCGGGCCGCAGACGACGGCTGGTCGGTGACGGAGGCCGGCGCGGACCTCGTGCTCGACGGCGCGGGACCGCCGCTGGAGGCCCTCGCGGCGCTCTGCGCGCTGGCCTGGTCGACCGGGGCCGGGCCGCGCGTCCGGGCGCAGTCCACGGCGGCGGAGGAGGCCCTCGCCGCGTTCGGTCTGGACGACTGAGGCGCCGGGCCGCTCAGAGCAGCTTGCGGAGCTTCATCAGGTCGAACGGGTTCGCCTTGATCGACACCCGCCGGGAGGCCACCGCCGACATGACGTCGAGCCGGCCGTGCACCAGCGCGACGAGGTCGTCGCTGCCGGTGCTCAGCGCGATCTTGGCCTTCGGGTCGTCGCCGTCGGACAGGTCGACCAGCCGGCCACCCTCCAGCCGCCCGTGGAACGCGGTGCCGAGGTCGGTGATCCGGCAGGCCAGGGTGCGGTCGAGGTCGATGCGTCCCTGTGCCTCGGCGTTGCGGTCCAGCCGCGCGGCCAGGTCGTGCAACGCCTGCCGGCACTCGTCCACGCTGGCCACATCGTCTCCTCACCACGAACCACGCCGTTCCCGGCACCGTACCGCAATGGGGTGTCCGGGGTGCCCGGTAGCGTGGCACCTGCACACCTCGCCCCGCGGAAGGACTCAGGCATGCAGGACGCGTGGCGCGCCTACCTCGAGCTGGCCATGGGCCTGACGGAGGCGCCCCGGAAGAAGGCACAGGACGCGGTCATGCGCGTCGTCGGCCAGGGCGGCGCGACCGCCGCCCAGCTCCAGACGCTCGCCGAGGAACTGGTCGCGACCGGCCTGGCGAACCGGGAGTCGCTGACCAAGCTGGTCCGCTTCGAGGTGGACCGGGCGCTGGGCGCGGTCGGGCTGGCCACCGCCGACGAGGTCGCCGAGCTGACCCGCCGGGTGCACGACCTGGAGCGGCAGCTGCGCGAGGCGCGCGGCCACCTCGGGCCGGGCGACACGCCGCCCGCCGCCGCGCCGTCCGGAACAGGCGCGGCGCCGAAGACCGGTTCGCCCGCCGCCGAGTCCTCCCCGGCCACGACGCCGGCCAAGGCCCCCGCGACGACGCCGACGAAGGCGGTGGCGAAGAAGACGGTGGCCAAGAAGGCGATCGCGAAGAAGCCGCCGGCCACCGTGGTCCGTACCCCCGCCGACGGCTCGCCTGCCGCGCCCGCCCGGCCGGCGAAGAAGGCCACCGGGCGCCGGGCGGCCGGCTCGTGACCGCGCCCCGGCCCGGCCCGCCGCCGGGTCTGCGGCCCGGACCGCCCCCGGGGGTACGCCCCGCGCCGGTCGAGGAGGTCGGCGAGGCGCGGCACCCGGCGGTGGACGCGGCCGTACTCGGCATGGCCAACGCCGAGGCGCTCGCCCCGGCCGACCAGATCGCCCAGTACGAGGCGGCGTACGAGACGCTGCGCGAGACCCTCGCCACCATCGACCAGGCCTGAGCAGAGGCGGAGACACACCTGATGGCTCGTCGTACCCGGCTGGACGCCGAACTGGTCCGGCGCGGGCTGGCCCGCTCCCGGGAACAGGCCGCCGCGCTCGTGGAGGCCGGTCGCGTCCAGCTGCGCGGAGTGCAGGCGCGCAAGCCCGCGGCGATGGTCGACCCGGCCGACCCGCTGCTGGTCACCGGCGAGGACCCGGCACAGGAGTACGTCTCCCGGGGCGGCCACAAGCTGGCCGGCGCGCTCGCCGCGTTCGCCCCCGGCGGGCTGACCGTCACCGGCCGGCGCTGCCTGGACGCGGGCGCGTCGACAGGCGGTTTCACCGACGTGCTGCTGCGCGGCGGCGCCGCCGAGGTGGTCGCCGTGGACGTCGGCTACGGGCAGCTCGCCTGGTCGCTGCGGACCGACGAGCGGGTGCGGGTGTTCGAGCGCACGAACGTGCGTACCCTCACGCCGGAGGCGATCGGCGGCCCGGTCGACCTGACGGTGGCCGACCTGTCGTTCATCTCGCTGCGGCTGGTGCTGCCGGCGCTTGCGGCGTGCACCGGGCCCGGCGGTGACCTGGCGCTGATGGTGAAGCCGCAGTTCGAGGTCGGCAAGGAGCGCGTCGGCGCCGGCGGTGTGGTCCGCGATCCGGCGCTGCGCGCCGAGGCGGTGCTGGACGTGGCCGCTGCCGCCGCCGGGCTGGGCCTCGGCCTGGCCGGTGTCGCGGCCAGCCCGCTGCCCGGGCCGAGCGGCAACGTCGAGTTCTTCGTATGGTTGCGCGGGGACGCGCCCGCCGCGGATCCGGAGCGGGTCCGCGCGGTGGTGGCCGCCGGCCCGCAGGGCGCCGCCGCGACGGCGGCCACGACCGAGGAGGTGTCCGGGTGAGCCGTACCGCGCTGCTGGTCACGCACACCGGCCGTCGACGCAGCACCGAGCACGCCCGCGCGGTGGCAGCCGACCTGATCGCCGCCGGGTTCGAGGTGCGTGTGGTGGCCGAGGAGGCCGACGACCTGGACCTGCCGGGCGTGGTGCCGGTGACCGGCCCGGAGGCCGCCGAGGGCGCCGAGATCGTGTTCGCGCTCGGCGGGGACGGCACGTTCCTGCGCGCCGCCGAGCTGGCCCGCCCGGCCAAGGTGCCGCTGCTCGGCATCAACCTGGGCAAGGTCGGGTTCCTCGCCGAGGCGGAGATCGACGACCTGGACACCGCGGTCCGTGACGTGGTCGACCGCAACTACACGGTGGACGAACGACTCACCCTGGACGTCACCGCCGAGTTCGAGGGCGGGCCGACCATCGAGTCGTGGGCGCTCAACGAGATCAGCGTGGAGAAGGGCGAACGCGCCCAGATGCTGGAGCTGCTCGTCGACGTGGACGGCCGGCCGCTGTCCCGGTACGGCTGCGACGGCGTGATCTGCGCGACCCCCACCGGCTCGACCGCGTACGCGTTCTCCGGCGGCGGTCCGGTGGTCTGGCCCGAGGTGGAGGCGCTGCTGCTGGTGCCGATCAGCGCGCACGCGTTGTTCAGCCGCCCGCTGGTGACCGCGCCCACGTCGACGTTCGTCATCACCGTCGACCCGTTCACCACACTGGCCGTGCTCTGCTGCGACGGGCGGCGCGTCTACGACCTGCCGCCGGGCGCCCGGGTGACGGTGCGCCGGGGCACGCTGCCGGTGCGCATCGTGCGGCTGCGGGCCCGCCCGTTCACCGACCGGCTGGTGGCCAAGTTCGACCTTCCCGTCCAGGGCTGGCGGGGCAACCGTCGCTGACCAGCGGCTCAGCGGAAATCTCCGTTCGGCCCACCGGTCCCGGCGCTCGCGCGCGTTACGGTGGGCGTACGGGCCGCGAAGAGGTGAGTCCGGGCGCGGCGGTGAGGCCCGCCGCTTCCCGGATGCGGCCCACCTGTCGCGGGCTCGGCCAGGGGGTGGTCGGGGCCGCGACGGTCGGGACGCCGGAGCGTCGTAGCCGGCCGCGGCGGGCGGACCGGCACGCCGTGTCCGGTCGGGTGTCGACCCCGGCCGGGCCGACAGGTCGCAGGGCCGCCGCCGGAGGAAGCGGCGGCACGCGAGCTGGGCGACACGGTCTCCGGCGTCCCGGCCTCCACTCCGTCGTGCTCGTGTCCACCTGGCGACATGTCGCCGGTGCGGCGGCCTGTACCCGGTGACCAGGTGGCGGACGCCGTCGCAGACTCCGATCGCCGGTCTCACGAGGCCGGCCTCGGAGTAGAGGAGCGTCACATGCACCGGTTCCCCCGCTGGCTCGCCGCCGGCGCGGCCGGGGCGTTGGTGGTCGGGCTCGCCGTACCGGCGTCCGCCGTACCGCCCGCCCGGCCCGCCGGCCCGCCCCCGGGCACATCTGCCCCGGGCGCGCCGCCCGCCCGCGTCACGCTGATCACCGGCGACCAGGTCGAGCTGGTCCAGGCCGCGCCGGGCCGGATCGCCGCCACTGTCCACCCCGGGCCGGGCCGGGACCGGATCGTCTTCCAGACCACGCAGGCCGACGGCGGGCTGCGGGTACTCCCCGCCGACGTCGTGCCGTACGTGTCGGCGGGCGTGCTCGACCCGGACCTGTTCGACGTGCAGGAACTGGCCGAGCAGGGCTACGGCGACGCGGGCCTCACGGCGCTGCCGCTGATCGTGCGCTCCCGGGAACCGGCCGCCGGGCGGGTGCGCCCCCTCGCCGTCGCCGCCGAGTCCCGTCCGCTGTCCAGCATCAACGGCGCCGCGCTGCGTGTCGACAAGGACGATCTGGGCGCGCTGTGGACGTCGCTGCGGGAGACGCCGCAGGCCCGCACCGCGGGTGCCGGACCGGTCCGGCTCGGCGCGGGCGTGGAGCGCGTGTGGCTGGACGGGCGGGCCCGGGTGGCGCTGGAGCACAGCGTCCCGCAGATCGGTGCGCCCGCCGCGTGGGCGGCCGGGCGCGACGGCGCCGGCGTGCGGGTCGCGGTGCTCGACACCGGCGTGGACGCCGACCACCCCGACCTGGCCGGCCGCGTCGCCGAGGCGCGCGACTTCACCGGCGGCGGCAGCGCCCGGGACGGCCACGGCCACGGCACCCACGTGGCGGCCACCGTCGCCGGCAGCGGCGCGGCCTCCGCAGGGCTGCGTAAGGGCGTCGCGCCCGGCGCGCGGCTGCTGGTCGGCAAGGTGCTCGACGACTCCGGCTCCGGCTACGACTCCGGCATCATCGCCGGCATGGAGTGGGCCGCGCGCTCCGGCGCCAAGGTGGTCAGCATGAGCCTCGGCGGCGCGCCCACCGACGGCACCGACCCCATGAGCCAGGCCGTGAACGATCTCACCGCCGAAACCGGCGCGCTGTTCGTGATCGCCGCTGGCAACGACGGTGAGCCGCGCAGCGTCGGCTCGCCCGGCGCGGCCACCGCCGCGCTCACCGTCGGCGCCGTCGACCGCGACGACGTGCTCGCCGACTTCTCCAGCCGTGGCCCGCGCCTGGGCGACAACGGCCTGAAGCCGGAGATCACCGCGCCGGGCGTCGGCATCGTCGCCGCCCGCGCCGCCGGCACCACCATGGGTACGCCTGTGGACGACGCCTACACCCGCGCCTCGGGCACCTCGATGGCCACGCCGCACGTCGCGGGCGCGGCCGCCGTACTCGCCCAGGAGCATCCCGGATGGACCGCCGCGCAACTGAAGGACGCGCTGGTCAGCACCACCCGGCCGAGCACCGGCGCGACGGTGTTCGAGCAGGGCGCCGGGCGGGTCGACGTGGCCCGTGCGCTGCGCCAGCGGGTGTACGGCACGGCCACCGCCGACTTCGGCCGGCTGACCACCGGCGGGCCGGCCGCGACCCGGACGGTGCGCTACGTCAACGGCACCGGAGCCGCGCAGACCCTGCGTCTGGCGCTGGAGCTGCGCAACCTGGACAGCGGCGCGGCCGAGACCGACGGCCTGACACTCGACGCCGGCACGGTGACGGTGCCGGCCGGCGGCGGTGTGGACGTGCCGCTGCGCGCCGACCCGGCCCGGCTGGACCGGGGCCCGCACGGCGGCTGGCTGGTCGCCACCGGCACGGACGGCGTGACGGTGCGTACCGCGGTCGGGCTCACGCTCAGCGGCCCGCAGCACACCGTGACGCTGCGCGCGCTGGACCTGGCCGGGCGGCCCGGATCGTCGCCGGTGGTGACGCTGTTCGGCGAGCACCCGGAGTCGGACGCGATGGGCTGGCTCGGCGTCGGCGACGAGTGGCGGATCCAGGTGGAGGAGGGTCCGTACCTGCTGCACGCGCTGATCGAGCACGGCGCGCCGCTGGACGAGCAGCTCACCCTGGTCACCGACCCGGAGCTGACAGTGGACCGGGACCTCACGGTGGTGCTCGACCCGCGGCGCGGCACGCCGGTACGGATCGAGACGCCGAAACCGTCCGAGCAGCGGGCCGTCCTGAGCTTCTACCAGCACCGGGTGTTCGGTAACGGCCGGCAGGTCGACCACGGCGTGATGACGTTCAGCACCGTGCAGCAGCTCAACGTCACCCCGACCCGGCAGGTGCGCCGCGGCGAGTTCGAGTTCTCCTCGCGCTGGCAGCTCGTCGCACCGATGGTCGACATCGACGTCAGCGGCGTGTCCGGCGCGCTGGACGTCAACCTGATGGGCCAGTCACCGGCCCCGGCCGGGCGGCAGCGGCTACGCCTGGTCGCCGCCGGCACCGGCGCACCCGGTGAGCTGGCCGGCGTGCGGGGCGCGGCGGCGCTGCTCACCGCGTCCGCCGACCGGTCCGAGGAGGAACAGGTGGCCGCCGCGGCGGCGGCCGGCGCGAAGGCGGTGCTGATCGTCCGGCCGGCGGACCACAGCGCGTGGACGGTGTGGCGTCCGACCGGGGAGCGGCTGCCGGCACCGGCGCTCGCGGTGGCGTACGACGACGGGCAGCGGATGCTCGCGGCGGCGCGTACCGGCCGGGCCCGGATGGACCTGACGCTCACCGTTGACAGCCCGTACCTCTACGACGTGTTCCAGGTGTCGAAGGGCCGGGTGCCGGAGCGGATCCTCCACCGGGTCACCGCCGCGAACACGGCCGAGGTGACCGCGCGCTACGGCGACACCGGCGGCCTGGACTGGGCCACCGAGCAGCGGTTCGGGTGGCGGCCCTGGCAGGAGTTCTCCTGGAACGACGACCAGCGGATGGTGCGTACCGGGACGACCCGGCGGGAGTACGTCAGCTCCGGTGACTCGTGGTGGCAGCACCGGGTGCTGCACCGGCTGATGTTCTCCACCATGGGGACGCTGACCGGCGGCCTGTCCGACCGGCCCCGGCGCTACGCGGCCACCGACCGGACCACCGAGTCGTGGCACACGCCGCTGGTGCGTCCCGCCGTGCCGGCCGGTGCGGCCGCGCCGAGCCGGACCGCTGACACGCTCGACCTGAGGGTGGCCGAGTTCGTCGACGCCGACGGTCACGCCGGCGTGGACAACCGGTCGGAGGAGCAGGACACGGTGACCCGCCGGGTCAGCCGCGACGGGCAGCCGATCGCCGACCTGTCCGCCGGCTGGGCGCCGGTGCCTGCCACCGCCGGTCCGGCCCGCTACCGCCTCGACGTGACGACGGCACGGTCGTCGGCGGAATGGCGGTGGGCGACCCGTACCGAGACGGCGTGGGAGTTCACCTCGGCCCGCCCGTCCGGTGACGCGGCCCGGCCGCTGCCGCTGCTCCAGGTCGACTACCGGGTGCCGGCCGACCTGCGCGGCGAGGTGCCCGGCAGGCGGAAGCACACCGTCGGGCTGACGCTGCGCCACCCGGCCGGCCTGCCCGCGCCGGCCGGCACGACGGTACGCGCCGAGGTGTCGTTCGACGGCGGACGCACCTGGCGTACGGCGCCGGTACGCGGCTCCGGCACCCGGTTCACCGCCGAGGTGCCGGCCGGGCGCGGCACGGTGTCGCTGCGCGTCTCGGCGCGGGACCGGTCCGGCAGCACCGTGACGCAGACCGTGATCGACGCGTACGGGCTGCGATGAGACGCCGGGGCGGGGCGGTCCTGGGGCCGTCCCGCCCCGGCCCCGGTCAGATCCAGCCGCGCCGGGCGGCCTGGAACGCCAGCCCGGGCCGGGTGTCCACACCGGCGGCGGCCATCAGGTCGGCCAGCCGCCGCTGCACGGTACGCCGGCTCACCCCGAGCTGTGACGCGATCGACTTGTCCGGCACCCCGGCGACGAACAGCGACAGCAGCCGCGCCTCGTCGCCGTCGGGCTGGTAGCCGGTGGCGGCCCGGTCGGCGGGCGTGCCGAGCGGCGTCGCCATCAGCCAGTGGCTCTCGAAGAGCGCCAGCAGGGCGTCCAGCAACTGGCTGCGGCCGATCACCGCGGCCGTCGGCTCCCCGCCGTCGCGGTCGGGCACCAGCGGGCACACCGCGGTACGACCGTCCACCACGGCCAGTCGCACCGGCAGCCGGTCCAGCACCCGGGCCTGCTCCCCGGCGCGTACGCCCCGCTCCACGTCCGCGAGCGCGCCCGGCTCCAGCAGCATGGCCCGTTCGTAGATGGCCCGGTAGCGCACGCCGCGGGCGAGCGCGTCGAACTCCTCGACGTTCTCCGGCCCGGGCATCGCCAGCGGGTTCGCCCGGCAGAACCAGAGCACCTCCTCGCGCGCGCCGTTCTGCAGCTCGCGCAGCCGTTCCCGCAGCCCCCGCGCGCCGGTGACCACCTCGACCAGGTGCGCGGCGTCGTGGCTCCGCATCCCGGCCCGGTAGTCCTCGGCGAGCCGGCTGACAGCGGCGCGGGCCTCCTCCAGCGCTGACTGGCGGCGCAGCAGCGCCTCGCCCAACGGCACGTCCGGCGCGAGCGGCCGCAGCGGCGCGTCCGGTTCCGGCCCGGTCGGCAGCACGAGACCCTTGTCCCGCAAGGCGTCCAGCCGGGCGGCGACCTCCGCGCGGGGCCGTCCCAGCCGCTGTGCGAGCTCACCGGCCCGGGCCGTGTTCGCCCGTACCAGGCTGCGGTAGAGCTCCTCCTCGTCCGGGGTCAGGCCGATCTCCTCCAGCACGGGGCTGAACTGTACGGGTGCCTGCGGCTCGCCCTGCCGGCTGGTCAACTGTCACACGGCGGGGCTACTGTCGGGTGCTGTGCTGGAAGAGCTGCGCATCACCGGACTGGGCGTCATCGAGGACACCACGCTGCCGCTGGCCGCGGGGATGAACGTCATCACCGGCGAGACCGGCGCCGGCAAGACCATGGTGGTGACCGGCCTCGGCCTGCTCTTCGGCGGCCGCGCCGACGCCGGCCGGGTGCGCGCCCAGCCGGGCCGCGCGGCGGTGGAGGGCCGGCTGCGCCTGAGCGGCCGGGTGGCCGAGGCGGTGCACGCCCGCATCCTCGACGCCGGCGGCGAGCCCGACGAGGACGGTTCGCTGCTGCTCAGCCGCACCGTGACCATCGAGGGCCGCTCCCGGGCGCACCTGGGCGGGCGCGCCATGCCGGTGTCCACGCTCGGCGAGGTCGGCGAGCAGGTGCTCGCAGTGCACGGCCAGTCCGACCAGCTGCGGCTGCTGCGCCCGGCCGAGCAGCGCGCCTCGCTCGACCGGTTCGCCGGGCCCGAGCACGAGAAGCTGCTCGACGCGCTGCGCGAGACGTACGCCCGGTGGCGCACCGTCGTCGACGACCTGGCCGACCGGCGGCGCAACGCCCGCGAGCGCAACCAGGAGGCCGACCTGCTGCGGCTGGGCCTGGACGAGATCACCCGGGTCGACCCGCAGCCGGGGGAGGACGACGAGCTGAAGGCCGAGGCGCAGCGGCTGGAGCACGCCGAGGGGTTGCGTACCGCCGCGCAGGTGGCGCAGCAGTGCGTGGCCGGCGGCGTCGAGGCGACCGACGAGACGCCGGACGCGACGGTGCTGCTCGGCACCGCGCGGCGCACGCTGGAGGCGCAGGCCGGCACCGACCCGGCGCTGGGTGAGCTGGCGGCCCGGCTGGAGGAGGCGGCCACGCTCGTCACCGACGTGGCCGCGGAGCTGTCGGCCTACCTGGCCGCGCTGGACGCCGACCCGGCCCGCCTGCAGACCGTCTACGAGCGGCGGGCCGCGCTGCGCGCGCTCACCCGCAAGTACGCCGACGACGTCGACGGCGTGGTGGCGTGGGCCGAGCGGGCCCGCACGCGGCTGTCCGATCTGGACACCTCCGACGAGCTGCTGGACGAGCTGGACCGCGAGGCGACCCGGCTCGCCGGTGAGGTGGCCGACCTGGCCGGCCGGGTGTCGGCGTCCCGGCGGGAGGCGGCGGTCCGCTTCGCCGAGGAGGTGACAGTCGAGCTGGCCGGGCTGGCGATGCCGCACGCCCGCATCGAGGTGGCGGTGCTGCCGCGACCGGCGGGCCGGTCCGAGCCGAGCCTGCCGGTCAACGGCGTCGAGACCGGCGTCGGCGCGGACGGCGCCGACGAGGTGGAGCTGCGGCTGCTGGCGCACCCGGGCGCGCCGGCGCTGCCGTTGCAGAAGGGCGCGTCCGGCGGTGAGCTGTCCCGGGTGATGCTCGCCATCGAGGTGGTCTTCGCCGGCTCCGGCGGCCCGCCCACGCTGGTGTTCGACGAGGTCGACGCCGGTGTCGGCGGCCAGGCCGCGGTGGAGATCGGCCGTCGGCTGGCCCGGCTGGCCCGCAGTCACCAGGTGCTCGTGGTCACGCACCTGCCGCAGGTCGCCGCGTTCGCCGACCGGCATCTGGTGGTGGCCAAGGACACCGGGGGAGCGGTCACCACGAGCGGGGTGCGCGTGGTGGAGGACACCGAGCGCGCCCGGGAACTGGCCCGGATGCTCGCCGGTTTGCCGGACTCGGATCTGGGTATCGCCCATGCCGAGGAGCTCCTGGCCGTGGCGGCCAAGGAAAGGCGTCCGTGATACCCCGATTGTGAGCGCAAGCACACCGGCGCGGGTTCCGGTGTGCTTCCCTGGGTAGGCGGCCCTGCTCAGGCATGTCGCGACAGCAAAACCTGCCTCACATGCCAGGATGGTCACGATGCGTCTACCCACACTGCGCCGGAGCCGGAACCCGGAGCCGGGCTCCATCGTCGGCACCGCGCGCCTCGACCGCCGGACGAAACGGCTGGTCGGGCGGCTGCGACCCGGCGACATCGCGGTCATCGACCACGTCGACCTGGACCGGGTGGCGGCCGACTCGCTCGTCGCGGTGGGTGTGGCGGCGGTCCTCAACGCCAAGCCGTCGGTCTCCGGCCGCTATCCCAACCTCGGCCCGGAGGTGCTGGTCTCGGCCGGCATCCCGCTGCTGGACGACCTCGGCGAGAGCGTCTTCGAGCAGGTCCGCGAGGGCGACCGGGTCCGCATCGAGGGCAACACCGTCTTCGTCGGCGACGATCCGGTCGCGCACGGCTCGTTGCAGGACGCCGAAACAGTGGCCAAGTCGATGGCCGACGCCCGGGAGGGCCTGTCGGTGCAGTTGGAGGCGTTCGCCGCCAACACGATGGACTACCTGCGCCAGGAACGCGACCTGCTGCTCGACGGCGTCGGCGTGCCGGAGATCCAGACCCAGATCCAGGGCCGGCACTGCCTGATCGTGGTGCGCGGCTACGACTACAAGGCCGACCTGGACGTGCTGCGCCCGTACATCCGGGAGTTCAAGCCGGTGCTCATCGGCGTGGACGGCGGCGCCGACGCGCTGGTCGAGGCGGGCTACACCCCAGACATGATCATCGGGGACATGGACTCGGTCACCGACGACGTGCTGCGCTGCGGCGCCGAGGTGATCGTGCACGCCTACCCGGACGGGCGGGCGCCGGGCCTGGCCCGGGTCAACGGGCTCGGCGTACCGGCGATCACCTTCCCGGCGGCGGCCACCAGCGAGGACCTGGCCATGCTGCTGGCCGACGAGAAGGGCGCGTCGCTGCTGGTGGCGGTCGGCACGCACGCCACCCTGGTGGAGTTCCTCGACAAGGGGCGCGGCGGCATGGCGTCGACGTTCCTGACCCGGCTGAAGGTCGGTGGCAAGCTGGTCGACGCCAAGGGCGTCAGCCGGCTCTACCGGCAGAGCATCTCCGGGTCGTCGCTGCTGCTGCTGGTCCTGTCGGCGGTGGCCGCGATGGCCTCCGCGGTGGCGGTCTCCACCGTCGGGAAGGCGTATCTGGGCGTGGTCTCCGAATGGTGGGACAATTTCGTGTTCCAGCTCGGCCAGCTCTTCTAGCTCCCCGACGATCAAGAGGCTGCAAGCGTGATCAACTTTCGCTACCACGTGGTGTCCCTGACCGCGGTGTTCCTGGCGCTGGCGATCGGCCTGGTGGTCGGCACAGCCGCCCTCAACGGGCCGGTCGCCGACTCGCTCCGGGAGAACGTCAACGGCCTGCGCAAGGACAACTCGCTGATGCGCCAGTCGGTCAACAGCATGCAGAAGCAGCTGGAGACCGAGGAGGACTTCGCCGCCGAGATGGCCCAGCTCGTCCTGCCCGGCAAGCTGACCGGCCGCCGGGTGCTGGTGCTCACCCTGCCCAGCGGCCGGGACCAGGCCGAGGGCGTGGTGAAGATGCTCCAGACCGCCGGCGCCGACGTCACCGGCCGCATCGACGTGCAGGACAAGTTCGTCAACCCGGACAGCAACAACAACCTGCTGGAGCTGGCGGTCACCGCCGCCCGCCCGAACAGCGCCCCCACCGGCAACCTGCCCGGTAACGGGCACGGCGTGGAGACCTCCAGCGCGCTGCTGGCCAACGTGCTGGTGGACCGCCCGGCCGGGAGCCCGCCGGTCAGCGACGCCGACCGGCGCGCCGTGCTGGAGCAGTACGCCACCGCCGGCTACCTCACCCCGGCGGACCGGATCTCCACCGCCGCCGAGGCGGTGGTGATGGTCACCGGCCAGCCGTACGTGGACAAGGACTCGGCGAAGAAGGACGAGTCGGTGGTGAAGATCGCCGAGCAGTTCGACCGGGCCGGCGCGCTCGTGGTCGCCGGCATGGGCTCGACCGGCGGCAACCTCGTCTCCGTGGTCCGCGGCGACCCGGTGCTGTCGCAGACCATCTCCACCGTCGACAACGCCAACACCGTGCAGGGCCAGCTGGTCACCAGCCTCGCCCTGGCGCAGCAGCTCACCGAGAAGAAGACCGGCCAGTACGGCGTGGGCGACAACGCCGCCGCCCGGGTGCCTACACTGCCCCGGTGACCGCTCCGGGCCGCCCGGTCCGTGCCCGCGTCGCGTTCGAAGTCCGGATCGAGGAGGTCCCGTGAGACTGGGTCGGCTGCTGGCCGTGGGCGCGGGAGCGCTGGCCGCCCGCTACGTGCTGCGTCAGACGCGTACGTCGCCGGGCGGGCCGGCGTTGGAGCGCACCAACTACCGGGGCCGCACGGTGACCCTGGCCGCCGGTCCGGCTTTGGCCGTCGGCGCGGCCACCGGGGCCGCGCTGGGCGCCGGTAGCGCCCCGGCCGGCGCCGCCGCGCTCGTCGCCGGGCTCGGCGCGGGCGCTGTCGGCCTCTACGACGACGTGGTCGGCGCCCGCCCCGAACAGAAGGCCGCGAAGGGGTTCGCCGGGCATCTCGCCGCGCTGCGCGAGGGTCAGGTCACCGCCGGGATGGTCAAGGTCGCCGGGGTGGGCGTGGCCGGGCTGGGCGCCGCCGCGCTGCTCGCCGCCGACCGGCGGGTCGCCGCGCACCCGCGCCGCCGGCGGGCCGGTGCGTTCGGCCGCGGGCTCGACGTGCTGCTCGGCGCCGGCGTGGTGGCCGGCACCGCCAACCTGGTCAACCTGCTCGACCTGCGGCCCGGCCGGGCGTTGAAGTCCGGCATACTGCTCGGCGCGCCGCTGACCGCCGGCCCGTACGGCGGCCTCGCCGCGGGCGCCGTGGGCGCGTCGGCCGCGCTGGTCGGCGACGACCTCGGCGAGCGCGTCATGGTGGGCGACAGCGGCGCCAACGCTCTCGGCGCGCTGCTCGGCGTGAGCCTCGCCGCGCGTACCGGGCCGCTGGGCCGGGCCGGCGTGCTGGCCGTGCTCGCCGCGCTCACCGCGGCCAGCGAGAAGGTCAGCTTCACCCAGGTCATCGCGCGGACCCCGGGACTGCGGCACCTCGACGAGCTGGGCCGGCTCCCGGACTGACGTGACGAAACCGGCTCCTCTCGCCGCCGCCGGCCGGGTCGCCGGGGCGGCCGCCCTCATCGCCGTCCTCACCGTCCTCAGCCGGCTCGCCGGCTTCGGCCGTACCGCCGTGTTCACCTGGATGCTGGGCCCCACCGATCTCGGCGGCGCCTACCTGGTGGCCAACTACGTCCCGAACTTCATCTTCGAGATCGTCGCCGGTGGGGCGCTCGCCAGTCTCGTCGTACCGCTGCTGGCCGGCGCCGTCGAGGCGGGTGACCGGCGCGCGGTGGCCGCCACCACCGGCGCGCTGCTGACCTGGACGCTGAGCCTGCTGGTCCCGCTGGCGATGCTGCTGGCGCTGTTCGCCGACCCGCTGCCGGGCCTGATCGGGAACGGTCTCAGCGAGGCCCAGCAGGCGTCCGGGGCGCGGATGCTGCGGGTCTTCGCGCCGCAGCTGCCGCTGTACGGCGTGGGGATCGTGCTGACCGGTGTGCTCCAGGCGCACCGCCGCTTCGCCTGGCCGGTGATCGCGCCGCTGCTGTCGAGCGTCACGGTCATCGCCGTCTACCTGGGCTTCACCGCGCAGCAGGGGCGGCTGGCCACGATCGGGGAGGCGGGACGCGGCGGCGAGCTGCTGCTGTCCGCCGGCACCACGCTCGGCGTGGTGGTGCTCTCACTGTCGCTGCTGATCCCGGTGCGCCGCCTGCGGCTGCGGATCCGGCCGGGCTACCGCTTCCCCGCCGACGCCCGCGCCCGGGTCGGCGGTCTGGTGGTCGCCGGGGCGGTCACCGTGGCCGCCCAGCAGATCGCCCTGGTCGTCGCGCTCAACCAGGTCACCTACGGCCGGACCGCCGACGTCAGCGTCTACAACCTCGCCCAGACCGTCTACTTCCTGCCCTGGGCGGTGCTGGCCGTGCCGCTCGCGGTGGCCGCGTACCCGACGCTCGTCGCGGCCCGGGCCACCGGCGACGAGCGCGCCTACCGGGAGACCCTGGCCCCGGCGGTACGCGGGGTCGTGCTGCTCAGCCTGCTCGGCGCCGCCGCGCTCGTCGGCACCGCGATCCCGGTCGGGCACTTCTTCTTCTCCGATGCGCTCGACGCGCGCACCGCGGCGGCCGGGATCGCCGGTTTCGCGCCCGGCCTGGTCGGCTACGGCCTGTTCGCGGTGCTCACCCGCGCGCTGTACGCGCGGGGAGAGACCCGCGCGGCCACAGTGGCCACCGCGCTCGGCTGGCTCAGCGTGCCCGCGCTCGCCGTGGTGTCCGCGCAGGTGGCGCCGCTGGCCGACCGGGTGCTCGCGGTGACGCTGGCGACCTCGGCCGGCATGCTGCTGCTCGGCGTGCTGCTGATCGCCGCGGTCCGGCGGGCCGCCGGTGGCGAGGCGCTGGCCGGTGTCGGCCGGGCCGGCGCCGCCGGGCTGCTCGCGGCCGTCGTCGCCGGAGCCGGCGGAGCGGCCGTCTCGGCGGGACTCGCCGGGCTCGGTGACGGCACCCCGACGACACCGTGGGCCCTCGCGCAGGGCATGCTGTCCGGGGTCGTGGTCGGTGTCCTGTTCCTCGCCGTCGCCTGGCTGACCGACGCCCGCGACCTGCGGCCGCTGCTCGCGACCGTGACCCGCCGGCTGCGCCGGCGACGCCCGGCCGGCGGGGACGACGGCCCGCCGGCGCAGCAGCACCCCGGCGAGCGGGGTGACGGAAGGGAGACCGTTTCCTCATGACGGACGCCTCGCCGGCACCGCGCTGGCCCGGGTCGGTGGCCCTGGTGCTCGCCTCCAGCACCGGCGGGGTCGGGCAGCACGTGCGCTCGATCACCCGAGGGCTGACCGAGGCCGGCGCGTCCGTGCTGGTCTGCGGCCCGGCCGCCACCGAGGAACAGTTCGACTTCACCGGCGCCGGGGCCCGGTTCACGCCGGTGGAGATCCCGGCCAGCCCCACGCCGGGCGACGCGCGCGCGGTCACCGCGCTGCGCCGGGCGCTCGCTGACAAACCCGTCGACGTGGTGCACGCGCACGGGCTGCGCGCCGGCCTGGTGGCCGCGCTCGCCCGTCCCGCCGCGCCGCTGGTCGTCACCTGGCACAACGCGGTCCTCGCCAATGGCCTGCGCGGCGCGGTGTCCCGGCTGGTCGAGCGGGTCGTCGCCCGGTCCGTGCGGGTCGCGCTGGGCGCCTCCGCCGACCTGGTCGACCGCGCCGCCGCGCTCGGCGCCGCCGACGCCCGCCTGGCCCCGGTCGCCGCGCCGGCGCTGCCCGCGCCGCGGCGCCGCCGCACGGCGGTACGCGCCGAGTTCGCGGTCGCCGCCGACCAGCAGCTGATCCTCTCGGTGGGCCGGCTGCACCCGCAGAAGCGGTACGACGTGCTGATCGACGCCGCCGCCCGCTGGCGGACCCGTACTCCCGCCCCGCTCGTGGTGATCGCCGGCAGCGGTCCGGCGTACCTGCCGCTGGCCGCCCGGATCTCGGCCGCCCGCGCGCCGGTGACGCTGCTCGGGCACCGTACCGACGTGGCGGACCTGCTGGGCGCCGCCGACCTGGCGGTGGTGACGAGCGACTGGGAGGCCCGCCAGCTGTTCGCGCAGGAGGCGCTGCGGGCGGGCGTACCGCTCGTCGCGACCGCCGTCGGCGGGCTGCCGGACCTGGTCGGCGACGCGGCGGTGCTGGTGCCGCCGGGCGACGTGGACGCCGTCGACGCGGCCGTGCGTGACCTGCTCGACGACCCCGTACGCCGGGCCGATCTGGGCCGTCGCGGCCTGGCGCGGGCCGCGACCTGGCCCACCGAGGCGGACACCATGGCCGCGCTCGCCGGCCTCTACGCCGAGCTGACACCCCAGCTCTCCACCGGGAACCGCTGATGCTGCGCAGACTGACCCCGGTGCTGCTGACGCTGGTCGTGGTGGCGCTGGGCATCACCGCGCTCTCCGCCCGCCCGGACGAGGGTGCGACCCGGCCCGGCGCCGACTTCGTGGTGCTCGTCGGCGCGGCGGGCCTGCGGTGGGACGACGTCGACCCGGAGAACACGCCGACGCTGTGGCGGATGGCCGAGCAGGGCGCGATCGGGTCGCTCTCGGTACGCTCCGCGCACCGCCCCACCTGCCCGGTCGACGGCTGGCTCACGCTCGGCGCGGGGAACTTCGCCGCCTGGCCCGGCGCCCGCCCGGGCGGTGGCTGCCCGGCCACCGGTGTGACAGTCGAGCGGCCCGACGGCATCGGCGCGAACCTGCCCGACCAGCCCAGCGCGGTGGCGCACAACCAGGAGCAGCTCTCCTGGGGCGCCACACCCGGCGCGCTGGCCGAGTCGGTGCGCTGCTCGGTGGCCGTCGGCCCGGGCGCCGCCGTGGCCGCCGCCCGCCCGTTCGGCCGGGTCGACAGGTACGCGCCCACGCTCCCGGAGAAGCCGGCGGAACTGCTCGGCTCCTGCGTGCTGAGCATCGTCGACGTCGGCACCGTCGACGACGACGACCCGGAGGTACGGGCCGCCCAGGCGCGGCAGGCCGACGCCCGGCTGGCCCGGGTGCTCGCCGCCCGGCCGCCGCGCTCGCTGGTGCTCGTCGCGGGCGTGTCCGACACCGACTCCCCGGCGCGGCTGCACGTCGCGATCGCCGACGGACCCGGCTGGGAGGGCGGCTGGCTGACCTCGCCCAGCACCGCCCGGTCCGGCTACCTGCAACTGATCGACCTGGCCCCGACCGTGCTCGCCGTGCTCGACAAGCCGATGCCGGAACGGGCGTTCCTCGGCCGGCCCGCGGTGACTGTCGACGACCGGCCGGACGACCTGCGGGCCGCGATCGAGGCGCCGGCCGACGCGGACCGGGAGGCAGCCGCCCAGCGCCGCGTCGCCGGCTGGTTCTTCACGCTGCTCGCCGCCGCCCAGCTCGCCCTCGCGGTGGCGGTGCTGCCGCTGCTGCGCCGCGCCCGCCGGCTCGCCGGACCGCACGGGCCGGAACCGGTGTCCCCGCGGATCGTGGCGGTGGTGGAACTGCTGCTGATCGCCGCCGCGCTGGCAGTGCCCGCAGCGTTGCTCGCCGACGCCGTGCCCTGGTGGCGCGGCGACCACGCGGGCCTCTGGTACGCCTCGGTGACCGCGCTGCTCATCGTCGGCGGCACCGCCGCGGTCCGGTTCAGTCCCGGACACGAGCGCACGCTCGGTCCGCTCGGGGCGGTCGCCGGGCTGGCCACGCTCGTCGTCGGAGTGGACGTGCTCACCGGCTCCCGGTTGCAGCTCAACGGCGTGGTCGGCTACTCGGCGCTGGAGGGTGGCCGGTACGCCGGGCTCGGCACCGTCGGGCTGGGCGTGTTCATCGCCGGGGCGCTGCTGTGCGGCGGCTGGCTCGCCCAGCGGTTCCGCAAGGGCTGGCGGCCGATGGTGATGGTGACGGTCGGCGGGCTCGCCGTGGTGATAGTGGGCAGCCCCTACCTGGGGGCCGACTCGATCGGCGCGATCGCGCTCACCGCCGGGGTCAGCGTCGCGGCCGCGATCTGCAGCGGCGGCTGGCTGACAGTGAGCCGGCTGGCCTGGGCCACCATGGCCGCGCTGGCGGTCACCGTCGGCTTCGCCCTGGTCGACCTCGGCCGTCCCGCGGACGAGCGGGGCAGCCTGGGCCGGTTCCTGGCCGCTGTGGGCGACGGCACCGGCGGGCTCACCGTGCACCGGTCCAGCAGCTCCAACATCCAGACGCTGGTGAACAGCCCACTGACCGTGCTGGCCCTGGCCGGGGCGGCGCTGGTCTGGCTCGCGCTGCTCCAGCCCTGGGGCGGGCTGATGCGGCTGTTCGGCATCTATCCGGCGATCCGGGCGGCGATGGCCGGCACCGGCGTGGCCGTCGGGCTGGGCGGCCTCCTCGGCGGGTCGGCGCTGGACGTGGCCGGCGCGGCGGCGGCCCTCGTGGTGCCCATGGCGGCCCTGGCGGCGCTGCGGGTGCTCGACCACTCCACCGACCGTACGGTGCCCGACAGCGGGCGTGGCGGCGGTGAGACGGGCGCGGTCCCACCGGGCGGACCGGACGACTCCTCCAGGGGCGGCGCGGCCGGCGACCCGGCCGGCGACGGTGCGGGTGGCGACGGTGCGGGTGGTGGTCGGTCGGCGGGCGACGGCTCGGCCGCCGACGGCTCGGCCGCCGACGGTGCGGCCGGCGACGGTGCCGGCGACCCGGGGGAGGCCGGGGAGCCGGCCGGACCGGACGGGCAGGACTCCTCAGGTACGGGGGCGCCGGACGGGCCGCGCGCCGCTGGCTCGGACGGGCCGCGCTCCGCAGGCACGGAGGCGCCGGACGGGCCGCGCGCCGCGGGCACGGCCCGCGGGGCGCAAGTGCCCGCACAGCCGACCCCGGCGTCCTCGGACATCCCTGCCCGCTGACCCCGCCCGCGTGGCCCGCCAGGTCTGCCGCCCGCCGGTTCGGGGAGGTGGCGGGGTCGAGGCCCGGTGGAAGGCACCACATCGGCGAGCTGGTGTCGATCAAGGGCCCGGACCCGGGCCGGACCCGGGCCGGACCCGGGCCGGAGGAGGGCCGGGAGAGCGCCGGGGGAGGGCCGGCACCGGCCTCACGTGCGCCGACAGCGGGTGCGACGCCGGCTCACGGTCCGGATGGTGTTACCGTGGAATCCCGTGGATCGCGTGATCACTCTGCTGATCGGCACGGCGGTTCGCACGACCGCTACGGACGACACGGGAGCAGGCCTTGGCCCCAACAGCACGGACGACCAGGCACATTTTCGTCACCGGGGGCGTCGCCTCCTCGCTGGGTAAGGGCCTCACCGCCTCCAGCCTCGGCAGTCTGCTGACCGCGCGCGGACTGCGCGTGGTGATGCAGAAGCTCGACCCGTACCTGAACGTCGACCCCGGGACGATGAACCCGTTCCAGCACGGCGAGGTCTTCGTCACCGAGGACGGCGCCGAGACCGACCTCGACGTCGGGCACTACGAGCGGTTCCTCGACCGGGACCTCTCCGGCAAGGCGAACGTCACCACCGGCCAGATCTACTCGGCGGTGATCGCCAAGGAGCGGCGCGGGGAGTACCTCGGCGACACGGTGCAGGTCATCCCGCACATCACCAACGAGATCAAGGCCCGCATCCGCGGCATGGCCGACCCGGACGCCGACGGCCAGGTGCCCGACGTGGTGATCACCGAGGTCGGCGGCACTGTCGGCGACATCGAGTCGCTGCCGTTCCTGGAGTCGATCCGGCAGATCCGCCACGACCTGGGCCGGGACAACTGCTTCTACCTGCACGTGTCGCTGGTGCCGTACCTGGCGCCGTCGGGCGAGCTGAAGACCAAGCCGACCCAGCACTCGGTGGCGCAGCTGCGCAGCATCGGCATCCAGCCCGACGCGCTGGTGCTGCGCTGCGACCGGGAGATCCCGGAGAAGGTCAAGGAGAAGCTGTCGCTGTACTGCGACGTCGACCGGGAGGCGGTCACCGCCGCGCCGGACGCGCCGAGCATCTACGACATCCCGAAGGTGCTGCACCGCGAGGGCCTCGACGCGTACGTGGTGCGCCGGCTCGGCCTGTCGTTCCGCGACGTGGACTGGACCCGCTGGGACGACCTGCTGGAGCGGGTGCACCAGCCCCGGCACACGATCACCGTCGCGCTGGTCGGCAAGTACGTCGACCTGCCCGACGCGTACCTGTCGGTCAGCGAGGCGATCCGGGCGGCCGGGTTCGGCCACCGCGCCCGGGTGCAGCTCAAGTGGGTGCCCAGCGACGACTGCGTGACCCCGGCGGGTGCCGCCGCCGCGCTGTCCGGCGTCGACGGCATCGTGATCCCCGGCGGCTTCGGCGTCCGCGGCATCGAGGGCAAGGTCGGCACCGCCCGGTACGCGCGGGAGAACGGCATCCCGCTGCTGGGCCTCTGCCTCGGCCTCCAGTGCATGACCATCGAGGTGGCCCGGCACCTGGCCAACCTCGACGGGGCGAACTCGCTGGAGTTCGACGAGGAGGCCGTGCACCCGGTCATCGCCACCATGGCCGACCAGGAGGACATCGTCGCCGGGCGCGGCGACCTGGGCGGCACCATGCGGCTCGGGGCGTACCCGGCGAAGCTGGCCGAGGGCTCGATCGTCGCCGAGGCGTACGGCAGCACCGAGGTCAGCGAGCGGCACCGGCACCGGTACGAGGTGAACAACGCCTACCGCGACCAGCTCACCAAGGCCGGTCTGACCATCTCCGGCACGTCGCCGGACGGGCGGCTGGTCGAGTTCGTCGAGCTGGACCGCAACCTGCACCCCTTCTTCGTGGCCACCCAGGCGCACCCGGAGCTCAAGAGCCGCCCCACCCGGCCGCACCCGCTGTTCGCCGCGTTCGTCGGCGCCGCCGTGGCGTACTCGCAGGCCGACCAGCTGCCGGTGGACCTGGACGGCGCGTCGAAGAAGGCCGGCGGCGGCGGTGGCGCGAAGGCGTCCGCGAAGTGAGCGGCCGGTCCGCGCGGGCGCGCGGGGAGGCGGCGTGAGCGGCGTCGAGCACCGGTACGAGGTGACCGGCCGCCGGGAGATCTGGTCCGGCCGGATCTTCTCCGTGGTCAGCGACGACGTCACCATGCCCGGCGGCGGCAGCGCGACCCGCGACTACGTGCGGCACGTCGGCGCGGTCGCCGTGGTGGCGCTCGACGACGCCGGTCAGGTGGTGCTGATCCGCCAGTACCGGCACCCGGTCGGCCGGCACCTGTGGGAGCTGCCCGCCGGGCTGATGGACGTCGGCGGCGAGGACCTGGCCGCCGCCGCGCTGCGGGAGCTGGCCGAGGAGGCGGACCTGACCGCCGGGCGCGTCGACGTGCTCGTCGACCTGCACAGCTCGCCCGGTTTCGCCGACGAGGTGGTGCGGGTGTTCCTGGCCCGCGACCTCGCCGACGTGCCGGCCGATCAGCGGCACGACCGGCACGACGAGGAGGCCGACCTCCAGGTGGTCCGCGTGGACCTGGACGAGGCGGTGCGGATGGTGCTGGCCGGCGAGATCACCAACGCGTCCTGCGTGGCCGGGCTGCTCGCCGCCGCCCGCGCCCGCGACACCGGCTTCACCGAGCTGCGCCGCCCGGAGGCGCCGCTGCCGCGCTGATCCGCAAACGACGAGGGGCCGCCCGGCGCACTGCGCCGGGCGGCCCCTTCCGTGCGCCTGTGGTCAGTCGCGCAGAGGGCGTCCCTGCCCGTCGACACCGCCGTTGACGAGGATCAGGATGCCGTCGACGAGGCCCCAGATCGCGCCGAAGCCGCACGTCACGAGCGTGACGATGAGCTGGATGACACCGGTCTTGGTGTCGCCCATGTAGAACCGGCCGATGCCGAAGCCGCCGAGCAGGATCTGAAGCACACCCGCGACGACCTTGCTCTTGTCGGAGACGCCCTGCGGGTACTGCTGATAAGGAGTGGTCATGAGCGGACACAATAGTGATCGGTTCACGTCCTGTCGGCCTCGCCGCTCAGCCGATGGGAAGATGTCATCGAACTTTGTCCTCTCGGCGGATGGCGTCTCCACCGGGCAGTCCGAGGCATGCCTGACACACCGTCAGGACCAGCGGGCACCGGATGTCACAGTGTCGCCGCCCGTGGGCTTCCCACGGGCCTAGACTGCCGCCGGCGGGACAGGCGGACCGCGCCGGCAACGGAGCCGGCGCGGCCGCGCAGTCGGGGGTGAGCCGCCCCGGAGGAAGGTGTCTGCATCGTGAAGGTCGGAATCCCCCGCGAGGTCAAGAACCACGAGTACCGGGTGGCGATCACGCCCGCCGGCGTCAACGAGTTCACCCGCCACGGCCACGAGGTCTTCGTGGAGGCAGGCGCCGGAGTCGGTTCGAGCATCACCGACGACGAGTTCGCCGCCGCCGGCGCGAAGATCCTGGCCACCGCCGACGAGGTGTGGGACACCGCCGATCTGGTGCTGAAGGTCAAGGAGCCGATCGCCGAGGAGTACCACCGGATGCGCGAGGGGCAGGTGCTGTTCACCTACCTGCACCTGGCCGCGTCCCGCGAGTGCACCGACGCGCTGGTCGACCGGAAGGTCACCGGCATCGCGTACGAGACGGTCGAGCTGCCCGACCGCTCGCTGCCGCTGCTCGCCCCGATGTCCGAGGTGGCCGGCCGCCTCGCCCCGCAGGTGGGCGCCTTCTACATGATGCGTACCGGCGGCGGGCGGGGCGTGCTGCCCGGCGGCGTCTCCGGTGTGTACGCGGCCAAGACCGTGGTCATCGGCGCGGGCGTGTCCGGCCTGAACGCCGCCGCCATCGCGCTCGGCCTCCAGTCCGAGGTGCTGCTGCTGGACAAGAACGTGGCCCGGCTGCGCTCCGCCGACGCCATCTACCGGGGCCACCTGCAGACCGTCGCCTCCAACGCGTACGAGATCGAGCGGGCCGTGCTCGACGCGGACCTGGTCATCGGCGCGGTGCTGGTGCCCGGCGCGAAGGCCCCGAAGCTCATCTCCAACGAGCTGGTCTCCCGGATGAAGCCGGGCAGCGTGCTCGTCGACATCGCCATCGACCAGGGCGGCTGCTTCGAGGACTCGCGCCCGACCACGCACGCCGACCCGGTCTACAAGGTCCACGACTCGATCTTCTACTGCGTGGCGAACATGCCCGGGGCGGTGCCGAACACCAGCACCTACGCGCTGACGAACGTCACCCTGCCGTACGCCCTCGAACTGGCGAACCAGGGCTGGCAGCAGGCGCTGCGCAACGACCCGGCGCTGGCCCTTGGTCTGAACACCCACGCCGGCAAGGTCGTCTACGGCCCGGTCGCCGAGGCGCACGGCATGGACGTGCTGCCGCTGGACGAGGTGCTGAGCTGACCGACGCCGCTGTGCGCAGGGCCGGCGCGGAACCCGCGCCGGCCCTGCGCCGTGCGGTCCGGACCTACCTGGACCACCTCACCGTCGAACGCGGGCTGTCCGCGAACACGCTCGCCTCGTACCGCCGCGACTTGGACCGCTACCTCGCCACATTGGCCGCAGCAGGGGTGGACGACCTGGCCGCCGCCGGGCCCGCGCAGGTCGAGGCCCACCTGGCCCGGCTGCGCGCCGGCGACGACGACCACCCGCCGCTCGCCGTCTCCTCCGCCGCCCGCGCGGCCAGCGCGGTCCGCGGCCTGCACCGCTTCGCGCTGCGCGAGGGACTCGCCGGCGCCGACCCCAGCCGCGACGTCCGCCCGCCCGCGCCGCCGCGCCGGCTGCCCCGCGCGCTGCCCGTCGACGCGGTCCTGCGGCTGCTGGAGGCCGCCGACCTGCCCGGCGCCAGCGGCGACGCCGCCGCCCGCGCGCTGCGCGACCGGGCGCTGCTGGAATTCCTGTACGGCACCGGCGCGCGCATCTCCGAGGCGGTCGGCGCGGCCGTCGACGACCTCGACCTGGACGCCGGCACGGTGCTGCTGCGCGGCAAGGGCGGCCGGACCCGGCTGGTCCCGGTCGGCGGGTACGCGGCCGACGCGCTGCGCGCCTGGCTGGTCCGGGGCCGCCCGGCGCTGCTCGCCGCCGGGCGCGGCACCCACGCGGTGTTCGTGAACGCGCGTGGCGGCCCGCTCACCCGGCAGGGCGCCTGGGCCGTGCTGCGTACCGCCGCCGCACGTGCCGGCCTGCCGGTCGACGGGCCCGACGCGGTCTCCCCGCACACGCTGCGCCACTCGTACGCCACCCACCTGCTCGACGGCGGCGCGGACGTGCGGGTGGTGCAGGAACTGCTCGGCCACGCCTCGGTGACCACCACCCAGGTCTACACGCTGGTGACTGTGGAGCGGCTGCGCGAGGTGTACGCGACAGCCCACCCCCGCGCCCGCTGAGTGCCGACGTGGCCGGACCTGGCTGACGGGCGGCCGACACGCCGACCCGCTACCGAACGCGCTGCTGGCCGGTGGCGTACAGTCGGCATCGGCGCGGGCCTCCAGGTACGACGGACCGGGGGTGCGCAGCGGCGCCGCGAGGGACGTCGGACGGCTCCGACGCCGGGTGGTCGTCGGGAGGGGGCAACGAGGACATGGCAGGAAACGGTGACCGTGCCGAGACCTGGACGTCGGAGCTCCGTGAGCAGCAGGCGACGCTCGGTGCCGATCTCGGCCCCGCCGACCCGGCCGCGTACACCATGCGCAAGCCGATCCCCGAACCCATGCCGACCGACCGGCACGGCCCGGCGCGGATCATCGCGATGGCCAACCAGAAGGGCGGCGTCGGCAAGACCACGACGACCATCAACCTGGGCGCGGCCCTGGCCGAGTACGGCCGCAAGGTGCTGCTCGTCGACTTCGACCCGCAGGGCGCCCTCTCCGTCGGGCTGGGCGTCAACCCGCACAACCTGGACCTGTCGGTCTACAACCTGCTGATGCAGGACGACGTCACCGCCGAGGACGTCCTCATCAAGACCGACGTGGCCGGGCTGCACCTGCTGCCCGCCAACATCGACCTCTCCGCCGCCGAGATCCAGCTGGTCAACGAGGTCGCCCGGGAGATGGCCCTGGCGCGGGTGCTGCGGACCATCCGCAAGGAGTACGACTTCATCCTGATCGACTGCCAGCCCTCGCTGGGCCTGCTGGCGATCAACGCGCTGACCGTCGCGCACGGCGTGCTCATCCCGCTGGAGTGCGAGTTCTTCAGCCTGCGCGGTGTGGCGCTGCTGCTGGACACCATCGACAAGGTGCGCGAGCGGCTCAACTTCGACCTGGAACTCGAAGGCATCCTCGCCACCATGTACGACAGCCGCACCACCCACTGCCGCCAGGTGCTCCAGCGGGTGGTCGAGGCGTTCGGCGACAAGGTCTACCAGACCGTCATCACCAAGACGGTGAAGTTCCCCGAGTCCACGGTGGCCGGTGCGCCGATCACCACCCTCGACCCGGCCTCCTCCGGCGCGCGCAACTACCGGCAGCTCGCCCGGGAGGTCATCGCCGCCCAGGCGGACCGGTAGGGCGCACGCCGGCCGCCCGCCGCGTCGTCTACGGTTTCCCGGTGACCGCACCGCCCCTCGACCCGCCGCACGGCCCCGGCGACCCCGCCGTCGCCGCGGAGCTGGCCGCCGAGGTCGACGGTGTGGTGCCCGCCGAGCCGGGCACCGGCGAACAGACGAGTGGCTTCACGGTCCGGCTCGACAACTTCACCGGCCCGTTCGACCTGCTGCTCCAGCTGATCAGCAAGCACAAGCTGGACGTCACCGAGGTCGCGCTGCACAAGGTCACCGACGAGTTCATCGCGTACCTGCGCGCCATGGGCGACCAGTGGGACCTGGACGAGACGAGCGAGTTCCTGCTCGTCGCCGCGACACTGCTGGACCTGAAGGCGGCCCGGCTGCTGCCCTCGGCCGAGGTCGAGGACGAGGAGGACCTGGCGCTGCTGGAGGCGCGGGACCTGCTGTTCGCCCGGCTGCTGCAGTACAAGGCGTACAAGGAGGCCGCCGCGCACATCGCCGAGCTGGAGGCGGTCGGCGGCCGGCGCTACCCGCGGGCGGTCACACTCGAACCGCGGTACGCCGAGGCGCTGCCCGACCTGGTACTCGGCATCGGTCCCGAGCGGCTGCGCAAGCTCGCGGTCAAGGCGATGAGCCCGAAACCGGTACCCGAGGTCTCAATCGCCCACGTGCACATGGTCCGGGTCAGCGTCCGGGAACACGCCGGCATCATCGCCGACCGGCTGCGCCGCGCCGGGATCGCCACGTTCTCGCTGCTCTGCGCCGACTGCGAGATGACGCTCGAGGTGGTGGCCCGGTTCCTGGCGCTGCTGGAGCTGTACCGGCAGGGTCTCGTGGCGTTCGTGCAGGAGCAGGCGCTGGAGGAACTCACTGTCCGCTGGACCGGCCCGGCCGACGGCGATGCCGAGCTGACAGTCGACGAGTACGCCGGCAGCCCCGAACCCACGACCACGTCCGTCCCCGCCGCGCCGCCCGACGACTCGGCTGCTCCGGCCGAGGACGCTGCCGCGGTGGCCGGCGATGCCGCCGAATCCGCTGGCGCCACCGTGCCGGGCGACGTCGCCGCAGCTGCCGCATCCGACGCCGCCGTGCCCATTGAGACGGCGGACGAACCCGCACCGACGCAGGAGTGAACGGATGAGCGACGAGGAACGGCGCGACTCCCTGGCCGACCAGGCCGCCGCCTGGGTGCCCCCGTGGGAGCGCCCCGCCCCGCCCAAGCCGGCGCCGGACGACTCCGACCCGCCCGCCGAGCACCCGGCACCCGACATCGCGGACACCGCCGGTTACCGGGAAGCAGATCTCGACGCGACACCGGATTCCTCGGCGGATCTTGGAAGCGAAGGGCCCCCAGAGGGGCCCATTCCTTCCAAGATCGCCACGGTTCAGGGGGATCTTGGTACGGGGACGCCCCTCGGAGGGCGGGACCGTACCAAGATCTCGGGAGAGGCCGGGACGGACGACGTCGGGCGGGACGTCGCCGCGGCCGCGCAGGAAGCGGCGCCGCGGGCGAGCGGGGGAGCGGGGGCTGACGGCGTACCCCCTAAGCGGGGACGGCGGCGGGCCGTGCCGGAACCGGCGCCCGCGCCCGTCCTGGACGACGCGGAGCTGCGCGGCGCCCTGGAGGCGATCCTGCTCGTGGTGGACCAGCCGGTCAGCGAGCTGGTCCTGGCCGAGATCCTCGAACAGGCGCCGGAGCGGGTCGGCGCGATGCTCGACGAGATCGCCGCCGGATACACAGCGGCCGGGCACGGGTTCGACCTGCGCCGGGCCGCGGGTGGCTGGCGTCTCTACACCCGGCCGGAATACGCGACGTACGTGGAACGGTTCGTACTGGACGGGCAGTCCGTGCGGCTGACCCAGGCCGCGCTGGAGACCCTCGCCGTGGTCGCCTACCGGCAGCCGGTGACCCGTTCCCGCATCTCGGCCATCCGGGGTGTCAACTGCGACGGGGTGCTCCGTACCCTGGTGGGTCGCGGCCTGGTCGAGGAGTGCGGCACCGAAGCGGACAGCGGCGCCTACCTCTACCGGACCACCACCATGTTCCTGGAGAAGCTGGGGCTGAACTCGGTGGACGACCTGCCGCCGCTCGCCCCGTTCCTTCCCGACGACGTAGAAGAGCTTGCCGATGCGACGCGATGACCGTGCTCCGAAGCCCGACGCCCCCGTGTACGAGGGCGCCGAGCGCCTCCAGAAGGTGCTCGCCGCCGCGGGGGTGGGTTCCCGGCGCGCCTGTGAAGACCTGATCTTCCGGCGCCGGGTCACAGTCAACGGGCGGGTGGCGCAGCTCGGCGACAAGGCCGACCCGGCCCGCGACGTGATCGTCGTCGACGGGGAGCGGCTCCAGGCCGACGTCCGCCTGGTCTACGTGGCGATGAACAAGCCGCGCGGGGTGGTCACCACCATGGCCGACGAGAAGGGCCGCACCGAGCTCGCCGACTTCATCGGCGCGCGGCTGGAGCAGCGGGTCTACCACGTCGGGCGGCTGGACGCCGACAGCGAGGGTCTGCTCCTGCTCACCAACGACGGCACCCTCGCCCACAAGCTCATGCACCCGTCGTACGAGGTACTCAAGACCTACCTCGCCGAGGTGGCCGGGCCGATCCCGCGCAACCTGAGCAAGCGGCTGACCGCCGGCGTCGAGCTGGAGGACGGGCCGGTGAAGGTCGACGGGTTCAAGCTGGTCGACACGCTTGGCAAAACCGCCCAGGTGGAGCTGACCCTGCACGAGGGGCGCAAGCACATCGTCCGGCGCCTGATGGCCGAGGTGGGACACCCGGTGAGCCGTCTGATCCGTACCTCGATCGGTCCGATCAAGCTCGGCGACCTGCGCACCGGGCGGATGCGGCGGCTGACCAACGCGGAGGTCGCCGCCCTGTTCAAGGCCGTGGGTGACTGACCCCGACGATCGGGGTACGGCTCCCGGTAGGCTTCGACGCGGTCCGCGGGCCGGCACACGCCGGCCCGGTGGGACGCCCGCGCGGCGCGGGCATGATTCAAGACGGAACATCCGCTCAACGGCGCCCGACAAACCGGGCGACCCGCGAGGTACGGGCTGAGGAGGACAACGGTGGAGGAAAACGTACCGGCCGGGCGATGCGTGGTCGCTGTGGACGGGCCGTCCGGTTCGGGTAAGTCCACCGTGTCGCGGCGACTGGCGACGGGCCTCGGCGCCCGCTACCTCGACACCGGCGCCATGTACCGGGCGCTGACCTGGGCGGTCCTGCGCTCCGGCGTGGAACTCACCGACACCGAGTCGGTCGCAAAGGTCGCCGCCGAGGCCGACCTCCGCATCGGCACCGACCCTCAGGGGTACGCCGTGACAGTCGACGGCACCGACGTGTCCACCGCCATCCGCGGCGCCGAGGTGACCGGAGCCGTCTCCGCGGTGGCCGCCGTCGCCGCCGTACGCGAGCTGCTCGTGGACCGGCAGCGGCGGGTGATCGCCGACGCGGGCCGGATCGTGGTCGAAGGCCGGGACATCGGCTCGGTGGTCGCGCCGGACGCGGACCTGAAGGTGTACCTGACCGCCTCCGAGGCGGCGCGCGCGAAGCGGCGCAGCGCCGAGGACGCCGCCGACGTCGCGGCGACCGCCGCCGACCTGGCCCGCCGGGACCGGCTCGACTCGACCCGCAAGGTCAACCCGCTGCAGCAGGCCCCTGACGCGGTGGTGCTGGACACCACCGAGCTGGGCATCGACGAGGTCGTGGCGCGTCTGCGGGACATGCTCACCGAGCGGGGTGCCGCGTGAGCGAGGACTTCGAAGGCTGGGTGGAGTTGCGCGAGCCGGAGGCCGACTCCGGTGAGCCGACCGGCCCGCAGCCGGTGGTGGCAGTGGTCGGCCGCCCCAACGTCGGCAAGTCCACGCTCGTCAACCGCATCATCGGCCGTCGGCAGGCGGTCGTGGAGGACATCCCCGGCGTGACCCGGGACCGGGTGCCCTACGACGCGCAGTGGAACGGCCGGGCGTTCACAGTCGTGGACACCGGCGGCTGGGAACCCGACGCCAAGGACCGTGCCGCGGCCATCGCCGCCCAGGCCGAGATCGCGGTGGTCACCGCCGACGTGGTGCTGTTCGTGGTGGACGCCATGGTCGGCTCGACCGACGTGGACGAGGCCGCGGTGAAGATGCTGCGCCGCAGCGCCAAGCCGGTCATCCTGGTCGCGAACAAGGCCGACAACACCACCATCGAGATGGAGGCGACCTCGCTGTGGTCGCTCGGCCTCGGTGAGCCGTTCCCGGTGTCGGCGCTGCACGGCCGCGGCTCCGGCGACCTGCTCGACGCCATCCTGGACGCGCTACCCGAGGCGCCGAAGATCGTGGAGAACCGGCCGCGCGGCCCGCGCCGGGTAGCCCTGGTCGGCCGCCCCAACGTCGGCAAGTCCAGCCTGCTCAACCGCTTCTCCGGCGAGGAGCGGGCGGTCGTCGACTCGGTCGCGGGCACCACAGTCGACCCGGTCGACAGCCTGGTCGAGATCGGCGGCGAGACGTGGCAGCTGGTCGACACCGCCGGTCTACGCAAGCGGGTCGGCAAGGCCAGCGGCACCGAGTACTACGCCAGCCTGCGCACCGCCTCGGCGATCGAGGCGGCCGAGGTCGCCGTGGTGCTGATCGACTCCAGCGAGGTGATCAGCGAGCAGGACCAGCGGATCCTCACCATGGTCGTCGAGTCCGGCCGGGCGCTGGTCATCGCGTTCAACAAGTGGGACCTGGTCGACGGCGACCGCCGCTACTACCTGGACAAGGAGATCGACCGGGAGCTGCGACGCATCCCCTGGGCGATCCGGCTGAACCTGTCCGCGAAGACCGGCCGCGCCGTCGACAAGCTCGCGCCCGCGCTGCGCAAGGCCCTGGCCAGCTGGGAGACGCGCATCCCGACCGCGCAGCTCAACCAGTGGCTCACCGCGCTGGTCCAGGCCACCCCGCACCCGGTACGCGGCGGACGCGCGCCACGCATCCTGTTCGCCACCCAGGCCGGGGCGGCGCCGCCGCGGTTCGTGCTGTTCACCACCGGGCCGCTGGACGCCGGCTACCAGCGCTTCGTCGAGCGCAAGCTCCGCGAGGAGTTCGGCTACGAGGGCAGCCCGATCGAGATCTCGGTACGCCCGCGCAAGAAGCTCGGCCCCGGCGGCCGAGGCAAGGCCCACGGCTGACCCCTGGTCGCCGCTTGTTGCCGCGCGCCACCCTCCTAGGACGCTCTAGGGGGTGTGGCGCGCGGCGCGGGAGGGGCCTCTGCGCACGGTGCGAAGATCCTGCGCTAAGCTGTATCGGCTGCCGCGGGGGAGACCCGGCGGGGGCATCGGGACGTGGCGCAGCTTGGTAGCGCACTTGACTGGGGGTCAAGGGGTCGTCGGTTCGAATCCGGCCGTCCCGACGCAGGTCAGAGGGCTGATCCGGATATCGGGTCGGCCCTTTTTGGCGTTCTGGGGACCAGTCGGTCAAGTGCGCCGCCCGGTAGCGCTCCTTGACCGTTGGTCAAGTCTGAAATGTTCAGCCGGGACGGCTACCGCATCGTTCGCTTTCTGGATCAAAAGCGGGCCGCGCCGGCCGGCCACACTGATGGACGACGAGAACCGTGAAGGCCCCGCGGCTCTGCCCTGAACCCCTGCCCTCAGAGATCAGCCGGGGCGAATCGCCTCGTCGGGCACCACAAGGGCTACCAGCCTTCCCGGACAGGAACAAGGTGGAGCACCCTACCGGACGAATGCCTTTGCCCCTTCCGGGAAGGCTGGACGGTCTACGACTGCCCGACGAGGAGATCGCCAACATCTTCGGGCAACGGCCGACGGCAGGACAGGGCATGATGCTCGGATGACATTGGCCGAGATCTGGCCCGTGCGCCGTCTGCGGGTGACGACGTCCATGCTTGAGCTGGCTGTGCCGGGTGAGGACGAGCTTGCCGAACTGGCGATCCGTGCGGCAGCCGGCATCTACGATCCGCAGAACCGATTTCTGACGCGTTCGCCCGTAGCGGGATGGGAGTCGGGACCGTCTCCCCAGGCCGAGTGGTCGTTCCTGCGGTACTACTGGGCATCCCTAGCGGACTGGCGGCCGAGCAGATGGAACCTGGTAATGGCTGTGAAGGTCGATGGCGTGTGCGTCGGAGTGCAGGAGATCGGCGCGCAGGACTTCGGGATCACTAAGACCGTCTCGACGGGGTCATGGATCGCGCGGCGGTTCCAGCGGCGTGGTTACGGCAAGGAGATGCGGGGCGCCATCCTGCATCTCGCGTTCGCCGGGCTTGGAGCGGATCGCGCCGAGTCCGCCGCTTGGTCCACCAACGCGCCGTCGCTGGGAGTCTCGTGGTCGCTCGGCTATCAGTCGAACGGCACCACAGTCCGGGCTTTCGACGGTGCCCGCCAGGAGCAGATCAACCTGGTGCTCGACCGCGAACGGTGGGAGAGCCAACGTGACGACATCGCGATTCACGGACTCAGCGACGAGGTGCTTGAGCTGATGGACGTTAAGCGGGCCGCATCCCGGTGATGGCCGCTGCCCGCGTGGCCGCACGTTCGTTGGGCTGCATAACCATTGGTACAGCCAAGCTGGCCGCCAGGCGTGGGTGACGAGCGACGGCAACCGACGAGGTGAATAGGTCAGCCGTACCAGCCGAGGCCGGCCGACAACAGGCTTGATCTTTGCAATCACGGGAGCGCGGTGTGCCGGCTCCGTGCCCGATGGAGCGGCTGGCGAGGGGAACCGGCGCTCAGTTCCTCGATGTGCGACCGGGGACCAGGAGGGGACCACACGTCGTGCGGGATGGTGGACGGCATGCCGTCGACTACCCGGCCTGATCTTGGGGACAGCGTGCGGGACGTGCGGGAACGCTTAGCGAAGCGTCCTGGGGGTCAAGGGGTCGTCGGTTCGAATCCGGCCGTCCCGACCGGTTGACCTGGGGAGATGGAGATCTTCCCAGGTAACGGCGGTAACATCCGGTAGCGAATGATCTTTGATGGCGGTAACCGTGCCGCGGGTTGAGGTCGTTCCCCTCGGCGTTCACCGGCTTTGGCCTGCGGCTCCGCGCCAATGCCGGATGGGCCGGCATGTTGCTTCCTTGATCTCATATCAAGTGCCTTAGGTGTCGGCAGCTGCCACGACGCCGGGTGAGTGGTGTAGAAGCTGGCCCTGTGCCTGCCGAGGTTTCCATCCAGGCAGTTCAAGCGGCATGTCCGTACTCATGGAGGATGCCACCGACCGGTTACGTCGGTGGATGTGCAAGGCGGGCGAGCGTCCGGGGCGATGATCGGTTCGGGCAGCGGAGCGAGTGGCCGGGCGTTGGCGCGGTCCGTCCCGGCGGCGACGGCAGAACTCGGCTCACCTATGCGGGATTACCCGCCGATATCAGCCATGTCGTTCCGCACTGGAGCCGGCCCTGCAGGTTGATGACGTGCGGGTCGTTGCCCGGGTCAGCCAGGATGTGCTTGTGAACGACGAGCGGGCCCCGTCGTGGTCACACAGCGATGTGGGGCAGGGTCGCCCTGCCCGCCTTGAGCTCTAGGTGGGAGCCGGTGAAGGCAGCCCGCATGCGCCGGTCGTGGGTGACGATGACGAGCGAACCCTCGTAATCGGTCAGAGCATTCTGCAAGTCGTCTATCAGGTCTGGGGACAGGTGGTTGGTGGGTTCGTCCAGGAGCAGCAGATCGGCCGGTTCGCTGACCATGCGGGCGAGTTCGAGCCTGCGACGCAGTCCGGGAGAGAGAGCTTTGACCGGCGAGGCGAGATGGGTGGCGCGGAGCAGTCCCAGCGCGAGCAGCGCATCGGCGTGTTCGGCTGGATCTCCCGGTCGCCCTGCCGCGAACGCTTCCAGGACCGTGCCTGCGTTGTACACCATGCCGTTCTGCTGACGCAGGTGACCCACGCGGGGAGCCTGGCGGACTGTGCCGGTGTCGGGGGCGAGTTCGCCGGCCAAGACGCGCAGGAGCGTGGTCTTGCCCGCTCCGTTGGGTCCGGTCACCAGCAGGCGTGCTCCCGGTTGGATTCGCAGTGACTCGACGTACAGGCGCTCGCCGACACGCACGTCCGTCAGTTCCACGAGAGGGCCGGCGGTGCCGATGTCGGCAACGGTGACGTGGGCGGTGAACCGCAAAGGCGGCGGAGGCGGCGGAACTCGGTTCAGATGGAGCCGTTTCAGCCGTGCACGAGCGCCGCGGATCCTGCTCATCGCCCCGTGCGCCCGTGATCTGGCGCGAAACGCGCCCGCCCCGCTGAAGGCGGCCGGGGCCTTGCGCGGGATGGCGGCCAGCCGTTTCGCATGAGAATCAGCCAGCCCTTCCTGGCGGATCAACTCGGCGCGCCACTCCTGGTGCTCTCTCGCCCAGCGTGCCTTGGCCGCCGCCTTGGCCTCCAGGAATCCGGTGTAGCCGTTGCCGTAACGGTGAACAGTGGACAGATCGTGGTCTACCTCCAGGATGGTGGAGGTGACCCGCTCCAGGAAAAGCCGGTCGTGAGTGACCGCGATCAAGGTACCCCGGTGATTTCGCAGGTGGCTCTCCAGCCAGGCGACGGCCTGGTCGTCGAGGTCATTGGTGGGTTCGTCGAGGAGCAGCACCTCGGGAGCTGCGGCCAGGGTCACGGCCAGCGCGAGCCGGGACCTCTGCCCGCCCGACAAGGTGCCGAGCAGGCGGTTGCGGTCCAGTCCGGGCAGGCCGAGTGCGTTCAGCATGATCTCGACCCGGGTGTCGGCCTGATATCCCTCGCGGGCTTCGAACCGGGCGACCAGTTCGCCGTAGAGGGCCAGCTCGACGGGCGTGGCCTCACCCAGGCCGAACTCGGCCTGCCGTATCCGGCGCTCCAGGTCGCGCAGGTCCGCCAGCGCGAGATCGACGGCGTCGCCGACGAGGGCCGTTCCGGGCAGGTCCAGGGTCTGGGCCAGATAGCCGACGCCACCGGGCGCCGCGACGGTGACGGAGCCGTTGTCGGGTCGGCTTCGTCCGGCGAGCAGGCGCAGCAGAGTGGATTTTCCGGACCCGTTGTCGCCGATCACACCGACCTTTTCGCCGGGCTTGACCGTGAGCGAGACCTCGTTCAGCACGATCCTGTCGTCATACCGCTTGGTGACGCCGGACAGGGCGAGTTGAGTGTCGGATGAGGGATGACCGATGCGCATAAGCGTCCTCCTGATGTCGGCGCGGTCGAGTGGACTGTCGCTGCCGGAGTTGGCGGTGCGGCGGTTCTGGTGCCGGAAAGGCCGGTGTTGACGCCGGTCCTTCGGTCAACTAGCGATTTCGGGGGCGGGCACGGCGTGCTCGGCAGCGCGACTGACCTGCTCCCAGGCAGCCCAGGTCTCCATCCGCCGCTGGCAGATGTCGAAGGCCAGGTCGTAGACCATGCTGCCGAGCAGCAGCCGCAGCGGCGGGTCTTCACTGTCGACCAGCTTCAGCAGCGCGTCGGCGGCCAGACGCGGCTCACTGTCGATCGAGCCCTCGGCCCAGTGCTTTTCCAGCTCGGCGCGCAACGGGCCGTATTCCGCCAAGGCTGCCGTCGTCGTCATGCTGGTGTACAGGTTGGTCCAGTAGCCGCCGGGCTGGACGATGCTGAGCTTGATACCGAACGGCGCGGCCTCCGCCGCCAGTGCCTCGCTCATGCCCTCCAGCGCGAACTTGCTCGCGCTGTACATGCCGGTGCTCGGGAAACCGCCCAGGGCGGCGATGCTGGAGACCTGCACGATGTGACCGGATGACTGGGCCCGCAGGTGCGGCAGGACGGCCTGGCAGACCCACATCGCCCCGAAGAGATTGACCTCCAGTTGGGCGCGCGCCTCGGCCTCGGTGAACTCCTCGACCATGCCCGAGGACATGGTCCCAGCATTGTTCACCACGATGTCGAGCCGACCGAAGTGCTCGACGGCGGCGTTCACGGCGGCGAACACCGCGTCGCGGTCGGTCACGTCCAGGGGAAGGGCAAGTAGCCGATCTCCGTACCGGTCGTCGAAGTCCCGCCGGGCGATGGTGCGGGCGGCGGCGGCCACTTGATCGCCGCGCTCCAGTGCGGCGAGAGCGAACGCACGGCCCAGGCCGCGGCTGGCTCCGGTGATGAACCAGGTGCGGGAGGAGGCGCTATCCGGGGTGTGCATATGCAGGACTCCGATCGGCTGCGTTGATTAGACGAGACGGTCCGTCTCGTAATAATGGCGACGGTATCAACTCCCCTTGCGCTGGGTCAAGACGGACCGTCTCGTCTAGTTAGCTTGTTAGGGTTGCGGTATGACGACACACCGCACGTCCCCCTCCAACGCGACCCGCCGGAACGAAGCCTCCCGGCGGGCCATCCTCGCCGCAGCCTTCGAGCTGGTGCAGGAGGTGGGATACGCCAAGCTGAGCATCGAGGGCATCGCAGCCCGGGCGGGTGTTGGCAAGCAAACGATCTACCGCTGGTGGCCCTCCAAGGGGGCGGTCCTCTTCGATTCCTTCCTCATGCTCAGCGAGCAACCAGACGGCGGAGGGAGTGCCCTGCCCGACACTGGTGATCTGGAGGCAGACCTGAAGGGGGTACTTCGAGCCACGATCGAGGAACTCAACGATCCGCGCTACGACGAGCCGATGCGCGCCCTGAACACAGAGATCACCCATGATTCGACACTCGCCGCTCTCTACGCCGAACGGCTGGACAGCCCGATGAGAGAACCGAAGAAACAACGACTGCGCAGCGCCCAGCGGGCTGGGCAGCTGGCCGAGGACCTCGACCTCGACGTGGCCGTCGACATGCTTTGGGGGCCCCTGCTCAACCGATGGCTCCAGCGCAGCAGAGCGCTCACCCCCGACTATGCCGACAGTATCGTCGAGACCGCTCTCAACGGGCTGCGCCCGCGTCGCTGAGGCTTGCGAAACATCCCTTGAGTTCCTCTGGACGCCAAGGTCAGGGGCCCCGCATCCGTGAGCGTGGGCGATCTGGTCGTCGTTTCAGGGTGTGCCGAACCAGCCGGAGAGCGCTTCGCGCAGCGCGGGCGCGGCGGTGTCGGCGGGTTCATCGAGGGTCGCGGCCCAGGCGATGTGGCCGTCCGGCCGGATCAGGAGCGCGTCGGCCGGTCGATCGTCGGTCTTGGCGGTGTGGAGGTCGACGCGATGCCGCCAGTCCCGGGCGGCCTCGCGCAGGTCCGGCCGGTCGGCGAGGTCGAGGAGGGCGGGCCGCGCACCAGGCATGAGCTCCGCGAGGCTGGTGACGCCCTGGTCGGTGTGCAGGGTGAGGTCGGGGGCGAAGGTGCCGGCCAGCGGGTGGTGGCCGGCGCCGGGCATCGGGTAACGGATGTCGGTACCGGATACCAGCGCTCCCATGCGACGCAGCGGCTGCTCGTCGGTGAGCAGCTCGGAGAAGACCTCCCGCAGTGCTTCGGCGGCCGCGTCGTGCCCGCGCCGGAGTGCCACCTGGGCGCGGGTGTGCAGCATGGTTCGGGCGGCGGCCTGGCTGCGTTCGCCGTGGTAGGTGTCCAGCAGGCCGGGCGGCGCCCAGCCGTGCAGGTCGGCGGCCAGCTTCCAGGCCAGGTTGACCGCGTCCAGCATGCCGGCGTTGAGGGCTACCCCGGTGGCCGGGAACAGATGCGCCGCATCCCCGGCCAGCAGGGTCCGCCCGGCCCGGTAGCGCTCGGCTTGGCGGGCCTTGAAGGTGAAGCGCGACAGCCGAAGCGCCTCGGCGACCGGCAGGTGCGCGCCGAGCACGCGGCGGACGCTGTCCTGCAGTTCGGTGACGGTCATCGAGACGTCGTCGTCGTATTCGGTGTTCTCGTCTTCGATGGTGTAGACCGAGACGACCTTGGAGTCGGGCGATGAGCCGACGCCGAGCAGGCCGTGGTCCGTGCGGGTGAAACCGGCGCGGATGGTGCCGAAGCCGGGCACGTCGAGATCGCCGTTGCCGAGCACGGTCACCGTGTCGGGCAGGGTGACCTGGGCCAGCCGGTTGACCTCCGGATAGGTGGTGCCGGGGAAGCCAATGCCAGCCCAGTCGCGGATGCGGCTGCGCGCGCCGTCGCAGCCCACCAGGTAGCGGGCGTTGATCCGGTACGGCCCGTCCGGGCCCCGCACCTCCACGGTCACCGCGGCCTCGTCCTGGCTTACCCCGATCACCTCGTGCCCACGTTGGACGTCGACACCGAGTTCGCCGGTGCGTTCATCGAGCAGCCGCTCCAGCAGCGGTTGCGGCAGCGGCAGGGCGTGCAGCGGGGGATCCGGCAGATGGGTGAAGTCCAGGTGCACGCCGCCGAACGGGAACCGGGGGGCGAGGCCGGGGCCGGGGCAGGCGGCTTCGAAGCGTTCCAGTAAGCCCCGGTAGCGCAGCAGCTCCAGGATTTGCCCGCCGAGACCACCGGCCTTGGGGGTGTCCCGGCGCTGCGGCTGCCGCTCCAGCAGCAGCGGTCGCACACCGGCCAGACGCAGCTCAGCGGCTAGCATCAGCCCGGTCGGACCGGCGCCCACAATGACCACGTCGGCGTTCATCACTGGCGACTCCGCTCGTAAGCTTCCGTCGCATCCCCGCGTGCCCCGCACGCGGTCAACAGCACACGCACTTCGCTACTCCCCATTTCCGTGGATTCTGGCCTCGGTTGACGATTCCTCACCCAGCGGCGCGTTGCCGGGTGAGATCATGATGATTCATCTCGATCGATCTTTGATCGTGTCGTCCCGCCGTGTGCGCGAGGATGGCGGCGACCAGTTCCTCGTGCGCCTCCGGCGGCAGCATGTGGCTTATGCCGGCCACGATCATCAGCCGCGCTCCCGGGATCTGCTCGGGATGATCGTGCCGTGCCCCGGCTTGACCGGCTCGTGGCCGCCCTCGATGACCAGCGTGGGCGCCTTCACCTGGTGCAGCACCCCTACCGGCTCGAAGTCGGGCTTGGCCGCTGCGGCCATCCGGTGGTCGGCCGTCGCCGACAGGTTGCGGGCCGTCGGCGCACGGCCTTCTTCAACTCCTGGGCGTGGTCCTCATCGCGGCCCGCTCCTCGGCCGCGAATCCTTCGTGCTCACTGTTTTCGGTGCTGCTCATGGCAGATCACTCCTTGCGGATTTGATGAGGCGCATTCCTGGGCCCGCGGGTGGCGACATGCCACCACACTCCTCCATCGGCACGCACCGTGCCGATCGGGGCTCAATGTCGCACGCGGCCCGCTACATTGTCAACGGCACGCCGTGTGCCGATAGGATCGCGGCATGACCGACACGCCTGCCACGCCACGGCGCCGAGGCGCTGCGCGCACTGAAGAACTGCTGCGAGTGACCCTCGATCTGGCCGCGGAGGTCGGTTACGCGGGACTGAGCATCGAGGCGGTCGCCAGGCGGGCCGGGGTCGGAAAGCACACGATCTACCGGCGTTGGCCGTCCATCGCGGCGCTGCTGCTCGACGCGCTCAGCCTCGTGTGGACCAGCGATCTGGACTACCGCAACGCCGGGGACGTCCGTGCGGATTTGCGCGAACAGTTCCTACGCTCAAGCCTGGCCCTATCCAGCCCGCCGATCGGCCCCGTCTACCGCGGAGTCATCGCCGAGGCGCAGGCCGATTCCACGCTACGGGCGACCCTGCACGAACGGTTCCTGGCCACCGTCGAGCAGAGCACCCTCGACCGGATCACCCGCGCTCAGCGCACCGGTGAACTCGCCCCAGGAGCGGACCTGGAATTCGCCGCCGAGGTGCTATGCGGCACTCTCTACTACCGCTGGCTGCTGTCAACCCGCCCCATCGACGAGAACGCGGTCGACGGACTGCTGGACATGTTCATGGCCGCGTACGGCACATCAACTCGTTGCAGTGACCATGAGCGTTGTTGACGGCGTGGCCGCTACCGGCCATGGGCGCAGCAACTCGCCACCGAACTCCTCGGCCGCGACAGCCGCAACCTGCCAGGCGTACGTGAGTTCGCCAGCCGAATCGGGTTGATCTAACCCTCTGCTTCCTATCGCGGCTGCTGCTCCTGCGCGTGGGTAGGTTCCGGTCAGGCGGCGACTGTCATGTCGGGACAGTGCACCCCTATAGACCCCTATTGATGCGTAAGGATGTCGTCGCGGAGCGTTATCGTCTGACGATGTCGCCGCCCCCCGACGGCAAGATCGTCTGACGGAGAGGATCGCCATGTCGCTGCCCACCAACCCTCCGGCGCTGAGCGTGGTGATGCCGACCTACCAGGATCCGCAGTGCCTCGCGCTGACCCTCAGGGCGCTGACCCGGCAGACGCTGCCGCCGGAACGCTTCGAGGTGATCGTGGTCCGGGACGGTGGCTCGTCCGACGGGTACGCCGAGGCGCTCGCCGAGGGTGCCGGTCTCCGCCTGCGCGTGCTGGAACTCGCCGAGCGCAAGGGCCGCTCCGTCGCCCGCAACGAGGGGGCGCGCCGTGCCTGCGCACCTCTGCTGGTCTTCCTCGACGCCGACTCGTGGGCGGTGCCCGACCTGCTGGAGCGGCACCTCGCCTGGCACAGCGTGCCCGGCAACGCGGCGGTGCTGATCGGCCGGCGGGACGAGATCGGCCTCGCTGACCTGCCGGCAGTGCTGGCCGGGGAGTCGCACGCGGTCGCACGCGCCTTCCCGCACGGCGGCGACCTGCGGTTCGCCACGGGGCTTCCCGACGACGGGGGCGAGTGGCTCCGGGCCGGCTGGGTCATCGCCTACACGCACAACATCTCGCTGACCAGCGCTCACTTCGCGCAGGTCGGTGGTTACCGCGAGGCGTTCGGTCTGAGCTACGGCGTGGAGGACGTCGAGTTGTTCTACCGCGTCGACCGCAGCCTCCCCGACGGCGTCAACTTCGGCTACGACGACGACGCCCGGGTCGTCCACCTGCCGCACCACAAGAACATCACCCGCAACTGGATGGAGATGAAGGCCAACTTCCAGCAGGCGGCCCGGCTCTATCCGTGCCTGGAGTGGGAGTTCCTTACCGCCGTCATGGGGTACGAGGCGATCCGGCGCATCCTGCACTATCGCGCGCTCATCGACGAGTGCGTCGAGCGGTCGGCCTGCGCCATCGGGCCCGCCGCCGCGCGCCTCGCCGGCCAGGTGCGGGGGCACCGCACGCTCTGGATCGGCACCGGCCGCGCCGATTCCGGGTTGCCCACCTCGGCGTTGACCTTCGACTACGCCGCACCCATCGGGCGGACCAACTTCCACCTGCTCGGCGTCGCCCCGCCCATGCCGCCGGGCAGCCTGGACGCGGTGATCAGCGTGGACTTCTGGCGGTACCTGCTGTGGCCGGAACTCTGCCAGTTCATCTCGGCCTCGCTGCTGCTGGCCGGCGAGGTCCACCTGGTCGCCACCGCCGACTCGACGCCGGGGATGTGCGCCGCCGACCCGCAGACGCTGGACTACCTGCGCCAGGCGCAGGCCGCGGCCTGCGCGGCCGAGCTGCGCGCGGTCGAGGGGCTCGGCCACGTACTGATCCTGCGGCCCCTCCGACCCGCGCCCGGCGCCGCGCGCCGGGTACCCGCTCAGACCGCCGCCAGAGCGCGACCCGCTGCCCTGGTGCCGGGGCGCTCCACGACGCGGGGATAGCAGATCGACGGTGCGGCCAGGCCCGACAACGCTGTCGGGCCTGGCCCAGCCGCGCCCGGATCCGGCGCAAAAGACGGAAAGGCGAGTACCATGCGCGTACTGCTGTCGACTCTCGGGTCGCGCGGCGATGTCCAACCACTGGTGGCGCTCGCGTCGCGGTTGACGGCCCTCGGCCACCAGGTCCGCCTCTGCGCCCCGCCCGACTTCGCCCGCTGGGTGGCCAGCTTCAGGATTCCCTTCGTGCCCGTCGGCCCGCCCTGGCGCAGGTCGGCGGCGCCCAGGTCGCGGGCCGCCGTGCCAAAACCCTCGCCCGCGCAGGTACGCAAGCTCGCCGAGTCCTCCATCGGCATCCAGTTCGAGGTGCTGTCGGCCGCAGCCCGGGACTGTGACGTCCTCGTCGCGTCGACGGGCCTCCAGATCGCCGCCCGCACCGTGGCGGAGAAGCGCGGCATCCCGTACATCTTCGCGGCGCTCTGCCCGGCGGCCCTTCCCTCACCCCACCACCCCCCGCTGCCGCTGCCGGTGTTCGGGGAGGTCCCGGCGCCCGCGTCGGCCGACAACAGCGACCTGTGGGCCGCCAACCTGCGGCACGTCAACGACACCTTCGCCGCGCCCCTCAACGCGCTGCGGTCGGCGGTGGGGTTGGGCACGGTCGACGACGTCAGCGACCACATCCACACCGACCGGCCGTGGCTGGCCACCGACCCGACCCTGGCACCCTGGCCGGACGTCGCCGATCCGGCCGTCTACCAACCGGGCGCCTGGCTCCTGCCCGACAAGCGGGCCCTGCCCGCCGAGCTGACGGCCTTCCTGGACGCCGGCGGGCCGTGCGTCTACGTCGGATTCGGCAGCGTCGCCGCACCCCCGGGTCTGCTGGAGACGGCCGTGCGGGCCGTGCGCGCGGTCGGTTGCCGGCTGGTCGTCTCCCGGGGCTGGGCGCCGCTCTCGCCGGTCGACCGGTCCCCCGACTGCCTGGTGGTCGGCGAAGTGAACCAGCAGGACCTGTTCCGGGAGGTGGCCGTGGTGGTCCACCATGGCGGCGCGGGCACCACGACCACGGCCGCGCGGGCCGGGACGCCGCAGGTCGTCGTACCGCAGGTGTACGACCAGCACTACTTCGCGCGCCGGGTGTCCGCGCTCGGCATCGGCACCGCACACCCCGGCTCCGTGCCGACCGTCGAGTCGCTGACCGAGGCTCTGGGCGCCGCGCTGCGGCCGGAGGTGGCCGCCCGCGCCCGCGAGTTCGCCGGCGTCGTACGCACCGACGCGGCGCAGGTCGCCGCGGAGCGGTTGGTCGTCGCACCGGGAGCCTGAGCGGGCAGCCCCGCCCCCCTGGCTCACGACCGGGCGGGGCCCGGCCACGGACCCAGGCGACCGGTGCCGTGCCGTGCCGAGCGGGCGGGTCGACGCTGGATGCCCGACCCCCGTCACCGGCCCGCGCAGCCGCAGCGGCGTCAGGCCCGGCGCAGCGTCCGCAGTGTGCCGGCCCAGGCGACCACCTCGTCGAGCATGGTGCCGAGGGCCTGCTCGTGGTGCGCGGCCGGCCGGAAGTCGCGGAAGTTGACGAAGTCGGTCGTCAGAGAGAGCGCGACCTGGGAGCGGACGTCGGCGACGCCGAGCTGCCCGAGCACCAGCCGCAGGTGCTCCGCCGCCCGGGTGCCGCCGTGCACGCCGTAGCTGACGAGGCCGGCGGCGGCGTGCTGCCACTCCTGGTAGAGGAAGTCGAGGGAATCCTTCAGTGCGCCCGGGATGGAGTGGTTGTACTCCGGCGTGACGAAGACGAAGCCGTCGAACCCGGCCACGGTCGTCGCCCAGCGGCGTACGGCGGGGCGTCGCGACGGCGCCATCGACGGTGGCAGCACCTCGTCGAAGTGTGGCAGGGCGTAGTCGGCGATGTCGACCAGCTCGACAGTGGCGTCGCCCCGCTTGGCGGCGACGTCGCGCACCCAGCGGGCCACGGCGTCGGCCTTGCGGCCGGGTCGCGTGCTGCCGACGATGACACCGATCCTGACCATGCTGCTCTCCTCTACGCGATGGGGGTGGGGCGCGCGGGAGCCGGCGTGCCGGTCAGGTCACGAGCCAGCTCCACCGCGCCGTGCAGGGACGACAGCCCGCCGAGGGCGGCGGGACGCACCGGTGGCGCCGGACGGCCGGGCCGGCCGGCGCGGCGTGCCCGTTCCGCGACGAGCGGCACGAAGCCGGGCAGGCCGGCGGCGAACCCGCCGCCCACGATCGCCAGCGCCGGATCGAGGATCTCGCCGAGGCTCACCACCGCCGCCGCCAGCGCCCGGCAGCTCTCCTCGACCGCCGCCACCGCCCAGGGCTCGCGCCCGTCGAGTCCGGCCCGCAGGTCATCGAAGCCCACCTCGCCGCCCCGGCGGGCGGCAGCACGGCGCAGGGTGGCGGGGCCGGACGCGATGGACTGGAGGCAGCCATGCCGGTCGCAGTCGCAGCGCTCGCCATCGAGAGCGACGACCACGTGACCGATCTCGGCGGAGGACCGGCCCGGCACCGGCCGGCCGGCCAGTACGACGCCACCGCCGATCCCGGTGCCGACGCCCAGGTAGACCACGTCGTCCGCGCCGGCGCAGCGCGCCTCTGCAAGGGCGGCGAGATCACCATCGTCGGCGACGGCGGTTGCCGCGTCGGGAAAGAGGCGGCGCAGCGCGCCGGTGAGGTCGAGGCCCACCCAGCCGGGGCGCCCAGGCCAGGTGGTGACGGTGCCACCGGTGTCAGTGGTCGCCGGCATGGCCACCCCGACCGCGTCCACCGGTCCCCACCGGTCGCGCAGCCGGTCCACCTCGACGGCCAGCACCGTCAGGTCGGCGGCCGGGTCGGCAGTCCGGGGCCAGCGGAAGGTGCGGTCGTACGCCGGCTGCCCGGGCGCCTCCGCGCGCAACGCGACCTTGGTGCCGCCGACGTCGATGCCGAGGACGCCGCCGTGGCGCTGCGGACCGGACACGGCCGGCCTCAGCCCAGCCGCACGTGCAGGTAGACGAGCGCGAGGGCGGCCACGGCAAAGATCACCGGCGTCAGGATCGTCGCGGCCGGGTCCTTGGCCCGGGAGTGGTAGACGACCGCGCCCGCCATCTGCAGGGCGAGACCGATCGCCGCGGCGATGCCCAGGGGCGGCCAGAGCAGGCCGAGCAGCAGCCCGGCGACCGCGGCGAGTTCCAGCACCCCCAGCGCGCGTGTCAGCCCCGGCGAGACGCCGAGGTGGTCCATCCGCTCGCGCATCTGTGCCTGCCCGGTGAGCTTCGGCACGGCGGTGCCCACGAACACGGCGGCGAGGACGAGGGTCAGGACGAGGACGGAGATCTCCACGTGAGGTCCTTCGGGAAGAGTCGGGACGTGCGGACGACCGCGCTGCCGGCACGCCGGCGCCCACGGCACTGGACGGCGGGGTGCCCGGTCGTCATCGGACGGTCGCGGTGAGGGCGCGCGCGGCCAGCCGGTAGCCCAGCGCTCCGAGCCCGACGATCACCCCGCTGGCCAGCGGGGCGATCACCGAGTCGTGCCGGAAGCTCTCCCGCGCCCACACGTTGGACAGATGCACCTCGACGAAGGGCCGGGGGTAGTTGGCCAGCGCGTCGCGCAGGCTCCAGCCCGCGATCATCAGGGCGCCCGGGTTGACGATCGCGCCCACCGTGTCGTAGCTGTTCTGGATCGTGCGGATCAGCGCACCCTCGCAGTCGTGCTGCTCGGCGACCACACCCCAGCCCCGGGTGGCGACCTCCTCGCCGACGGCGCGTTGGATGTCGTCCAGGGTGTCGGTGCCGTAGATCTCCGGTTCCCGCCGGCCGAGAATGCCCAGGTTCGGGCCGTTCAGCAGCAGTACGTCCGACACGCTTCACCTCGTGGGGCACGGCCCTGGTCCCGCAGAGCCTGATGACTGGTCACCGCAGTCTTACTACGCCAACGGCTCCCGGCGAACCGGCGGCGCCCGAGGCGCGGGTGGACTAAGGGGTGGCTAGGGGCTGTTAGGGGCGGTGACCGCGTATCCGCGTCGGTTACCGTCCTCCCTGCTGAGCGACGCCGCCGGCTCCGGACGGAGGCGTCACGTACCGCGCGGCCATCCGGTGCTCCGCTGTGCCCGGACCGCGTACCGGCGGTCTCGGGTCGTCCCGCCCGATGGTCAGTCGAAGCCCCTGGTCTGCCCGAGTTGGGAAGTGGGAAGTCATGAGTGGTCAGCCCTCGACGGTGTCCGAGTTCCCCGAGTGGCCGCAGTACGGCGACGAGGAGCGAACCGGACTGATCCGCGCCCTCGAACAGGGTCAGTGGTGGCGGATGGGCGGCAGTGAGGTCGACTCCTTCGAGCGGGAGTTCGGTGACTACCACGGCAGCCCCCACGCGCTCGCCGTCACCAACGGCACCCACGCGCTGGAAGTCGCGCTGGAGGTGCTCGGCGTCGGCCCCGGTACGGAGGTGATCGTCCCGGCCTTCACGTTCATCTCGTCCTCGCTGGCCGCGCAGCGTCTCGGCGCGGTCGCCGTGCCGGTCGACGTCGACCTGGACACCTACTGCGTCGACCCCGCCGCCGTCGAGGCCGCGATCACCCCCCGTACCAAGGTGATCATGCCGGTGCACATGGCCGGGCAGTTCGCCGACATGGACGCGCTCGACAAGCTCGCCGCCGACGCCGGGGTGGCTCTGCTGCAGGACGCGGCACACGCCCACGGCGCGCAGTGGCGGGGCCGGCGGGCCGGCGCGCTCGGCTCGGTGGCCGCCTTCAGCTTCCAGAACGGCAAGCTCATGACCGCCGGCGAGGGCGGAGCGGTCGTCTTCCCCGACGAGGAACTGCGCGAGCGGGCATTCCTCGTGCACAGCTGCGGCCGGCCCCGCACCGACCGCGAATACCTGCACAGCACCACCGGCTCGAACTACCGGATGAGCGAGTTCACCGCCGCTGTGCTACGCGCCCAGCTGACCCGCCTCGACGAGCAGATCGCGCTGCGCGAGCAGCGCTGGCCGCTGCTGTCGAGCCTGCTCGCCGAGATCCCGGGCGTCGTCCCGCAGGCGACCGACCCCCGCACCGACCGCAACCCGCACTACATGGCGATGTTCCGGATCCCCGGGATCGGCATCGAGCGCCGCCGTGCCGTGGTGGACGCGCTCATCGCCCGGGGCGTCCCGGCGTTCGTGGCGTTCCGGGCGATCTACCGGTGCGAGGGCTTCTGGATGGCCGGCGCGTCCGACGAGTCGGTAGAGGCGATCGCGGCCCGCTGCCCCAACACCGAGCAGATTCACTCCGACTGCGTCTGGCTGCACCACCGCACTCTGCTCGGCACGGAGCAGCAGATGCACGAGATCGCCGCCGTGCTCGCCGACGTCCTCGCCGGATGACGGCCCGGCCCCCGGCCGCGGCCGGCCGGCCGGTGCGGGTCGCGGTGGTCGGCCTCGGCTGGGCCGGGCGGGAGATCTGGCTGCCCCGGCTCGCCGCACACCCCGGCTTCGAGGTGGTCGCCGTGGTCGACCCGCAGCCCGTGGTGCGCGATCAGGCCCGCGACACCCACGCCGTCGCGTCCGCGTACGCCGACGTCGAGGACCTGCCCGCCGGAACGGTCGACCTGGCGGTGGTCGCCGTACCGAACCACCTGCACGCGGTCGTCGCCGTCCGGCTGCTGCGCCGGGGCGTACCGGTGTTCCTGGAGAAGCCGGTCTGCCTGACCTCCGCCGAGGCGGGCATCCTGGCCGACGCGGAGCGCGACGGCGGCGCGGTGCTGCTGGCCGGCAGCGCCGCCCGTTACCGGGCCGACATCCGGGCGCTGGCCGACGTGGCCGGCGGGCTGGGCCCGATCCGGCACGTCGATGTGGCCTGGGTTCGCGCCCGAGGGGTGCCCGACGCGGGCGGCTGGTTCACCCGCCGCGACCAGTCCGGCGGGGGTGCGCTGGTGGACCTCGGCTGGCACCTGCTCGACACGGTTCTGCCGCTGCTCGGCCCGGCCCGGGTCACTCACGCGATCGGCAGCGTCTCGGACGACTTCGTCAACGACAGCGCCGCCCACGCCGCCTGGCGCGGCGGGGCCGACACCGCAGGCCACGTTCCCGGCGACGTCGAGGACACCGCCCGGGGATTCCTGCTCACCGACACCGGCGCCTCCGTCGCCCTGCACGCCTGCTGGGCCTCGCACGAGTCGCTGGACCGCACCACCGTCACCGTGCACGGCGCCGCGGGGTCGGCGACGCTGCGCTGCACGTTCGGCTTCAGTCCCAACCGGGAGCCCACGCCGGTGCTGACGCGTACCCGCGACGGCCGGACCGCGCGGCTGCCGCTGCCCGGGGAGCCGATCGGCGCGGAGTACGACCACCAGCTCGACGCCCTGCCCGGGCTGCTCGCCGACCCGGCCGTCCGGGGCGCGGCCGTCGCCGAGGCCCGCCGGACCATCGACATCATCGAACGGATCTACCAGTGCGCCCGGCCCACCCGGCCGGAGCGCCAGCACGCACTGGTGGGCCATCGCGCCGGGTGAGAACCACCGTCGGCCCCAACCCCTTCCGGGAGCAGCCATGAGCCGTCCATCGTCCACAGTCGAGGTGACCCCGCCGTCGCCGGCGCGCGGCCCGATCCGCGCGGTCGTGTTCGACCTCGACGGCGTCATCGTCGACAGTTCGGCCGTCATGCGTGAGGCGTTCAGCATCGCGTACGCCGAGGTGGTGGGCGACGGGCCGGCACCGTTCGAGGAGTACAACCGGCACATGGGCCGGTACTTCCCGGACATCATGCGCCTGATGGGGCTGCCCCTGGAGATGGAGGAGCCGTTCGTCCGCGAGAGTTACCGGATGGCCCACCTCGTGCCGCTCTTCCCCGGCGTCCGGGAGACCCTGGAGACCCTGCACTCGCGTGGCATCCGAATGGGGATCGCCACCGGCAAGGCCGGCCCGCGGGCCCGCTCCCTGCTCGACCAGCTCGGCGTGCTGGGCCTCTTCGGCCAGGTGATCGGCTCCGACGAGGTGGCCCGTCCCAAGCCTGCCCCGGACATCGTGCTCCAGGCACTGGGCAACCTCGACGTGCCGCCGCACGAGGCCATGATGGTGGGCGACGCGGTGATCGACCTGCTCAGCGGCCGGGACGCCGGGGCGACGGCCGTCGCCACGACGTGGCACGGCGGGGACATCGCGGCGCTGCTCGCCGCCGGCCCCGACCTGGTCGTGCACGCCCCGGCGGAGTTGCTGGCGCACTGCCCGGCGGCCCTCGTCCACTGACCCGGACCGGAGCGCGCCGGGCTGCTCGCGCGGGCCGCACGGCGCGCTGCCGCCGAGCCTGCCGGCAAGCGGCGCTCAGCGTGTGTCGCTGACCGCCTCGGGGCCGGCTTCCAGGAAGCGCAGCATGCCGGTGGCCAGGATCTCGGCGACGGGGGCCGGGACCAGATCGGTACGGATGGTGACCCGCAGGAGGACACTCTCATCGCCGGGCAGTACCTCGGCGACGCAGGCACCGGACCACTCCCGGGCGTACGGTTCGACGACCTCCTCGGTCCGGCAGCCGGGCAGGTCCAGCGGGAGGACGAGGTTGTCCTGGTAGGCGAACGAGGGCAGGCTGTTGATCACCTCGCGGGGCAGGTCGAGGACCGGGTCGTCGGTGACCATCTCCAGGAAGGAGACGTCCTGGGCGGCCATCAGGTCGTCCGCGGCCTGCTGGAGGCCCCGCATCAGGTGTTTCTCCGGGCCGCCGAACCGGACCCGGAGACAGTTGCTGCTGATCCTGCTCGTGAAGGCGGAGTCGAGGACGCGGCTGCCGCGCTGGGCGACGATCATCAGCAGGGCGATGTCGTCCTGCCCGTGGATGGCGCGTAGCGCCGAGGCGTAGGCGGCGGCGAAGTAGGTGGAACGGCTGAAGCGGTGTTCGACGGCGGCTCGGTCCCAGCGCCGCACCAGCTCGGGCGGGACGGCGACGATGTGCCCGGTCTTGGGGCCCCAGGTCGGGGTCTGTTCCAGGATCTCCTGCGGCCGGCCCGTGCCTTGGCGGGGCAGGTCGCGTAGTTGTTCGCGCCAGTAGGTTCGTTGGGTTTGCAGGTCGGCGGCGTCGCGTAGGCGGGTGTATTCGTCGT
>NZ_JNZR01000035.1:0-71716 GCF_000717585.1 Micromonospora globosa | reverse complement strand
GAGGTTGACGGTGCGACACGCCGGGCCCCGACACCGTCAACTTCATGATCGACGGGGAGGGTGGGAGGGTGGGGGCGTGTACCGGGAGTGGAAGGTGGCGGGGGTTCCGGGCGGGGTGCTGTGGAGCAGCGTCTCGGGCGGGAGTGAGACGCGGGTGCTGCCGGACGGGTGCCTGGATCTGCTCTGGTCCAGCCGGTCCGGGCTGCTGGTCGCGGGTCCGGACCGCACCGCGCACCTGTCGCGGTCGGCGCCGGGGGATCGGTGGATCGGGCTGCGCCTGCCGCCGGGGACCGGCCCGGCCGTGTTCGGGGTGCCGGCCGAGGAGTTGCGGGACCGCCGCGTATCGCTCGCCGACCTGTGGGGCCGCGCCGCCGCCGAGGTGACCGAGCGGGTCGAGGCGGCGCTGGCCGCGCCGGGCGACGAGGCCGCCGGGGTGCTCACCCGGGTCGCCCGCGACCGGCTGCGCGCGGCCGGCGGCCCCGACCCGATCGGCGCGCATGTCGCCGCCCGCCTGGCCGCCGGGGCCACCGTCGCCGCGACCGCCGCCGAGGTCGGCCTCGGCCCGCGCGCCCTGCACCGCCGCAGCCGGGCCCTCTTCGGGTACGGCCCGAAGACGCTGGCCCGCATCCTGCGGATGCGCCGCGCGCTGGACCTGGCCCGCGCCGGTGCGCCGCTCGCCGAGGTGGCGGTGCGCAGCGGGTACGCCGACCAGGCCCACCTGACCCGCGAGGTGCGGGAGCTGGCCGGGGTGCCGCCGACCCGGCTGCTCGCCCCGGCCCGGAGCCACCCGCAGGCGACCTGACCGGCCCGGAAGCGGCCCGCGAGCCGGCTCCCGTCTACTCGGCCGCAGGCAGCGGGGCGAACAGGTCCACGCCGTTGCCGTCCGGGTCGTGCAGGACCGCGTACCGCTGCCCCCAGAACGCGTCCCACGGCGGCATCTCGCCGTGGTGCCCGGCACCGGTCAGCTCGGCGTACCAGCGGTCCACCTCGGACGGGTCGGCGCACCGGAAGGCCAGGCTCATCCGGTTGTTGCCGCCGGACGGGTCGAAGTCGGGGTGGAAGCTGCGGATCACCTCGACCGTGTCCCAGGCCAGCCGTACGCCGTTCGGCAGGGTGACCTCGACGTGCCCTTCCGCCTCGGCGCCGGGCGGGATCGGCAGCCCCAGCCGCCGGTAGAAGTCGAGCGTGCGGGCCATGTCGGTGACCACGGTCCCGACCAGATCGAACTGCGGTGTCATGCCGGCCACGGTAGGCGCGACCGGCCCGGCCCGTCTTGAACGGATCGGACGGGGGACGAGTGGCCGGTGTGGCCGCGCACCCGGACGCCGAGACGTTACGGTGAGGGACAAGTCCGGCTCCGAGCAATAAAGCTCGCATTCCGGGCGTGCTCCGATGACCGGCGAGGGAAGGAAAAGCAGCCGTGACGCATCTGGCCTACCTGGACGCGGGATCCGGCAGTCTCATCGTGCAGGCGGTGGTCGGCGGGGTGGCCGGGGTGGCGGTGGCCGCCAAGCTCTACTGGCGCCGCCTGGTGTCCCGGTTCCGGCGTCAGCCCTCCGACCAGGGCCCGGCGGCGTGACGATCCCCGACACCGGCGTCCGCGTCGAGCCCGGCTCCTTCCGCGACCCCGGCAACCGGGTGTTCCACCGGGGCGAGGAGGTGCTGCGCGGGCTCGACGAGCGCTCCGCCCGGGACTGGCGGGCGCTGTCCGTCACCGACTTCTTCCGGCAGGCCACCAGCACCGGGCAGATCGTCGGCACCGAGGAACTGCCCCCGACCCCTGTCGACGCGCCCTGGACCACGGTGCTGCGGCACGAGCGGATCCCGTTCGTCTCGCACCCCTACGAGTGGTCGTCCGCGATGCTGCGCGACGCGGCGCTGCTGCACCTGGACGTGCTGCGCGCCGCCCTGGAAGCAGGCTTCACCACCAAGGACGGCTCGGCGTACAACGTGCAGTGGCGCGGCGCCCGGCCGGTCTTCATCGACGTCGGCTCGTTCGAGGCACTGCGCGACGGTGAACCCTGGGCCGGCTACCGGCAGTTCTGCCAGACGCTGCTCTACCCGCTGCTCATCCAGGCCCACCTCGGGCTGGACTTCCAGCCGTTCCTGCGCGCCCGCGTCGACGGCGTCGAACCGGACCAGATGCGCCGGCTGTTCGGCGGCACCCGGCGCTGGCGGGCCGGCGTGCCCACCCACGTGCACCTGCACGGCGCCATGCAGGCCCGCAACTCCGCCGCGAGCACCACAGACGTCCGCGCCCAGTTGCGCGCCGCCGGGTTCTCCCGCGAGCTGGCGCTGGCAACGGTACGCGGGCTGACGAAGCTGGTCCGCCGCCTCGACCACCGGCCCGGCGACAGCCACTGGTCGGACTACCAGCGCACCTGCGCGTACTCGGTGCCGGACCGGCAGGCCAAGGAGGAGTTCGTCGACCGGGCGGTGGCCGCCGTCGGTGGCGGCTCGGCGCTGGACCTGGGCGCCAACGACGGCCGGTACGCCCGCATCGCCGCCCGGCACGCCGCGCACGTCGTCGCCGTCGAGCAGGACCCGGCGGTCGTCGACACGCTCTACCGCGCGCTGCGCGAGGAGGGCGAGACACGGATCCTGCCGCTGGTGATGGACCTGGCCGACCCGTCCCCGGGCGGCGGCTGGCGCGGCGTCGAGCGGGCCGCGTTCGCCGACCGGGCCCGCGCGGACACCGTCCTGGCCCTGGCCGTGGTGCACCACCTCGCGATCGGGCGCAACGTGCCGCTGCCCGAGGTGCTCGACCAGCTCACCGCGCTCACCGTCGCCGGCGGCAGCCTGGTGGTGGAGTTCGTCCACCCGGACGACCCGATGGCCCGCCGCCTGCTGGCGAACAAGCCCGACGGCCTGTTCCCGGACTACCGGCGCGACGTCTTCGAGGCGCTGCTCGCGCGCCGGGGCCGGGTGGTCGCCCGGACCGAGCTGCCGTCCGGCACCCGCACGCTCTACCAGGTGGTGGTGGGTGGCTGAGGACACCCTCGCGCCACCTCGCGACCACACGGCCGTCCCGGTCCGGCGGGAACGCCGGCAGTGGTGGCGGGCCGAGGCGGCCCGGCTGGCCGAGGTGGTGGCGCTGGTCGGGCTGGTGGTCACCCAGCCCTTGCTCGACGTGCTCGGCCGCAGCCCCGACTTCTTCCTGTTCCACCGCGCCTCCCGGGCCGACGTGCTGCTGCTGGTCGCCCTGATCGCGCTCGCGCCGACAGCGCTGTTCGCGCTGCTGGGCGCGTTTGCGCTGCCCGCCGGACGCCTCACCCGGGCCGCCGTGCACACCGTGTTCGTGGGCCTGCTGCTCGCCGCGCTGGCGGTCCAGGCCGGCCGGCACGTCACGCCGCTTCGGGGCGTACCCCTGCTCGTCGTCGCCGGTGTGGCCGGAGCCGCCGGCGCGGCCGCGCACCGGCGGTGGCGGGCGCCCCGGCGGGTGCTGCGGGTCGCCGCCGCCGGGCCGCTGGTGTTCGTCGGGCTGTTCCTGTTCGCCTCGCCCGCCTCGGCGGTCGTGCTGCCGCGCGGCGAGGGCGGCGCGGCCGGTGTGGCCGGCGCGGGCGCGCACCCGCCGGTGGTCATGATCGTGCTGGACGAGCTGCCGCTCGTCTCCCTGCTCGGCCCGGACGGCCGGATCGACGCCGAGCGCTACCCGAACTTCGCGGCACTGGCCGGCGGGTCGACGTGGTACCGCAACGCCACCGGCGTCAGCGGCTGGACGCCCTACGCGCTGCCCGCGATGCTCACCGGGCGCTACCCGGAGCGGGAGGCGGCGCCGCACTACTCGCAGTACCCGGACAACCTGTTCACCGCGCTCGGCGGCCTCTACCGGATCAAGGCCGAGGAGAGCATCACCCGGCTCTGCCCGCCGAGCCGCTGCGAGCAGGCCACCACCCCGGAACAGGGGCTCGGCGTGCTGGTCCGGGAGAGCGGCAGGCTGCTCGGACGGATCGCCGCGCCGGTGGACAGCCGGATCGACCCGGAGGACTCCTACCGCGAGCGGACCGCCGCCGAGGCCGGGCTGGACGCCGCCGAGCCGGTGCCTGACGACCCGAAGTTCCGCTGGGACACCCTGGATGACAACCAGCCGGCCCGGTTCACCTCGTTCCTGGCCGGGCTGCGCCCCGACACCCGGCCCACGCTGCACTTCCTGCACCTGCTGATGCCGCACTCGCCGTGGGCGTACCTGCCGTCCGGGGCGCACTACGCGGCGCCGGACGACCTGCCCAACGACGGCGCCGGCTGGGTCGACCTGGCCCGCGCCCGGCACCTCGCCCAGCTCGGCTACACCGACCGGCTGATCGGCGAGACGCTGCGGACGCTGCGCGCCACCGGCCTCTACGACCAGGCGCTGGTCGTGGTCACCGCCGACCACGGCGTCAGCTTCCGCCGGGACTGGCAGGGCCGGGGGATGGACGCCATCGACCACGCCGCGAACGAGGTGGCCTGGGTGCCGATGTTCGTCAAGGAACCCGGCCAGCGCGCCGGACGGGTGGACGACCGCAACTGGGAGCACGTCGACCTGCTGCCCACGATCGCCGACGAGACGCACATGCGGGTGCCCTGGCGGATGGACGGCCGGTCGGCGAAGGCGGCCCCGCGCGAACGGGCCGACAAACGCTTCTACGACCGCCCCGGCCAGCCGGTCACCGTCACCGGCGGCGCGCCCGCCCCGCTCCCGCCGCTTCCCGTCGACCCGCTCGTCGGCACCCGGGTCGGTGACGTGCCGGTCGGCGGGACCGCCGCGGTGGCCAACCGGGACGCGTTCGACGCGGTCGACCCGGCCGGCGGCGGGCTGCCCGCGATGGTCTGGGGCACCGTGCCGGACGGCGTACCCGACGGCACCCGGCTCGCCGTGGCGGTCAACGGCACCGTCGGCGCGGTGGTGCCCGTGGTGCCCCCGGACGCCGCCGGGCGGCGGTTCGCCGCGCTGCTCGCCGACGACCGTCTGTTCGCCGCCGGAGCCAACCGGCTCGACCTCTACCGGGTCGGCGACGACGGGACGCTGCGGCGGCTCACGCTGTCGTGACGGACCTCCCGAGCGTCCCATGGCCGCGCTCCCATCCGGTTTCCGGACCGGCTGGCCGGGAAACAGGTGACGCACACCTCACCCTCAAACCATGACGAGCGGTGTTCTCCGCGCCGTGATTACGGTAGAAGCGAAGGCAATTCAACGAAGATCTTGCCGGCGAAGCGAGGAACAGATGACGGAAGTCAAGCTCGACCACCCCGGTGGGCAGCTGTCGATGCCGGTGCAGTCCGCGGTTGAGGGCCCCGCCGGGATCGGGGTGAGCAAGCTGCTCAAGGAAACCGGGATGACCACGTACGACCCCGGTTTCGTGAACACCGCGTCCTGCTCGTCCGCCATCACCTACATCGACGGTGATGCCGGCATCCTGCGGTACCGGGGTTACCCGATCGACCAGCTGGCCGAGAAGTCCTCTTTCCTGGAGGTCTCCTACCTGCTGATCTACGGCGAGCTGCCGTCCCAGACGCAGCTCACCGAGTTCAGCGAGCGGATTCGGCGGCACTCGCTGCTGCACGAGGAGATGCGCCGCTTCTTCGACGGCTTCCCCCGCGACGCGCACCCGATGGCCGTGCTCTCCTCGGCCGTCAGTGCCATCTCGACCTTCTACCAGGACAGCCTTGACCCGTTCGACTCCGAGCACGTGGAGATGTCCACGGTGCGGCTGATGGCGAAGGTCCCCACCATCGCCTCGTACGCGTACAAGAAGTCGATCGGGCAGCCGCTGCTGTACCCGGACAACTCGCTGGGCTACGTCGAGAACTTCCTGCGGATGACGTTCGGCGTACCGGCCGAGCCGTACGAGGTCGACCCGGTCGTCGCCCGGGTGCTGGACATGCTGTTCATCCTGCACGCCGACCACGAGCAGAACTGCTCCACCTCGACCGTGCGGCTGGTCGGCTCCAGCAACGCCAACCTGTTCGCCTCGGTCTCGGCCGGCGTGAACGCGCTGTTCGGCCCGCTGCACGGCGGCGCCAACCAGGCCGTCCTGGAGATGCTCCAGAAGATCCAGGCCGACGGCGGCGACGTCCGCTCCTTCGTGCAGAAGGTGAAGGACAAGCAGGACGGCGTGAAGCTGATGGGCTTCGGGCACCGGGTCTACAAGAACTACGACCCGCGCGCCGCCATCGTGAAGAAGGCCGCCCAGGACGTGCTCGGCCGGATGGCCAAGCCGGACCCGCTGCTGGACCTCGCGGTGCAGCTCGAGGAGATCGCGCTCGCCGACGACTTCTTCGTGTCCCGGCGGCTCTACCCGAACGTGGACTTCTACACCGGCCTGATCTACAAGGCCATGGGCTTCCCGACGAAGATGTTCACGGTGCTGTTCGCGCTCGGCCGGCTGCCCGGCTGGATCGCGCAGTGGCGCGAGATGATCAACGACCCGGAGACCAAGATCGGTCGCCCGCGGCAGATCTACACCGGCGCCACCGAGCGGGACTACGTCCCCGCCGCCCAGCGCTGAGCGTGCAAGGAAGGGCCCCTTCTTAACGCCTTAGGTAGAGGAGGGGCCCCCTTTTAACACGCGGACGACGAAGGCCGCCGACCCTCTCGGGTCGGCGGCCTTCGTCGTGCGCACCGGGGTGCGGGGGCGTTAATAAGGGGCCCTTCCTCTACCTGAGGCGTTAATAGGGGGCCCTTCCTTACCTCAAGCCGGCGGCGGTGAGGAGGTTGCCCTCGGGGACTCGCGGGCTCGTGTGGCCGTGTGCCATGCGGTGCTGGGCGCGGGCCGCGGTGAACGCCGGGTCGCCGGCGATGGCTGCGGCGTACGCGGCAGCCGTGCGGGACGCGATGGCCGCCCAGCCGTACTGCTCGTGCACCATCGTGCGGGCCCGCCGGGCGAGCGCACGCGCCCGGTCCCGGTCGGACAGCAGCGTGTGCACCGCCTCGGCGAGGCCGTCCGGGTCGTGCGGGGCGAACGTCATCCCGGTGACGCCCGGCTCCACGATCTCGGCCAGCCCACCGGTACGGGCGACGGCGAGCGGCGCGCCCGCGGCGGCCCCCTCCAGCGCCACCATGCCGAACGGCTCGTAGATGCTCGGCACCGCGAAACAGTCCGAGGCGGCCATGACGGCGGGCAGGTCGGTGCCGCCGAGGAACCCGGGCATGCTCACAGTGGCGCCCAGCCCGAGGCGGTGCACCTCGGCCTCCAGTTCCGCCTTGTACGGCCCGTCGCCGACGATCACCGCGCGCAGGCCCGGGTGCCGGTCGCGCAGCCGGGGCAGCCCGGCCAGCAGGTGCTGCACGCCCTTCTCGTACACGAGGCGCCCGGCGAACGTGACCAGCGGGCCGTCGGCGGCGAACCGGGCCCGGGCGGCGGCGACCGCCGACGCGGGCACCCGCCAGCGGTGCGGCTCGACGCCGTTGGGGACCACGTCGACGCGGGCGGCGTCCACGCCGAACAGCGCGCCCACCTCGTCGCGCATGTAACCGGAGCAGACGATCACGCGCCCGGACTCGCCGGCGAGCCAGTGCTCGACGCCGTGGATGGTGCGGTTCGTCTCCTCGGGCAGCCAGCCCTGGTGCCGGCCCGCCTCGGTGGCGTGGATGGTGCTGACCAGCGGCACGTCCAGGTGCTCGCGCAGCGTCATCGCGGTGTGCGCGACGAGCCAGTCGTGGGCGTGGATGACGTCGTAGGTGCCGGAGGAGGCGGCGCGCAGCGCGGCCCGGGTGAGGGTGTGGTTGAACGCCATCGTCCAGGCCAGCAGCGAGCCGGTGGCGAGGGGGAAGGTGACCGGGTCCTCGGCGGCGCGGACGATGCGGACGCCGTCGGCGTACTCCTCCAGGGGAGCGCCCTCGGCGTGGCGGGTGACGACCGTGACCTCGTGCCCGGCGGCGGCCAGGGCGACTGACAGCGCGTGGACGTGGCGGCCGAGCCCGCCGACGAGCACCGGCGGGTACTCCCACGACAGCATCAGGATGCGCCGGGTCCGGGGCGCGGACCCGGCCGGCGACGGGGGCGCCGGGCGGGAGGTGAGGGTGGGCCGGTGGAGCCGGTCCGTCGCGGTGGCGGGCTGAGCGCCGACCCGCAGAGTGGTCACGTGGATCTCCGTCCATGCATGGTGAGGCACGCCGGCTTCGGTGGCGGCGTCGAGCGGTGGTGAGGTGTGGCCGAACGGCCGGGCGGGCCCGCGCGCGCGTGGGCCCGGATCCAGGAAAGTCCATCCGCCGCCGGTCCGCATCTCGAAAAGGGCGATCGTGACGGATGACACCCGAACGTCTATCCGTTCGCACGAGGGCGGATTCGGTTACGGTCCGAACGGGTGGATTGACGGCGGGTACGACTGGGCATCACCGGCGTGCGCATCGGCGGTTCCCCCTGTCCGGTGCGCTCACGATCATGGGCCGAAGGAGCGACATGCAGGTCTGGCCGGGCGAGAGCTACCCCCTCGGCGCCACGTACGACGGGATGGGCACCAACTTCGCGATCTTCTCCGAGGTGGCGGAGAAGATCGAGCTGTGCCTGTTCGACGAGTGGGACATCGGCACCGAGCGGCGGGTGGAGCTGCGCGAGGTCGACGCGTACGTCTGGCACGCCTACATCCCCGGTGTCGAGCCCGGCCAGCGCTACGGCTACCGGGTGCACGGGCCGTGGAACCCGGCCGAAGGGCTGCGCTGCAATCCGCACAAGCTGCTGCTCGACCCGTACGCGAAGGCGGTCGACGGGGAGATCACCTGGGATCCGTCGGTCTACGACTACGAGGTCGGCGGCGACCCGGACCGGATGAACACCGCCGACTCGGCGCCGTACATGCCGAAGTCGGTGGTGGTGAACCCGTACTTCGACTGGGGCAACGACCGGCCGCCGCGCACCCCGTACCACCACTCGGTGATCTACGAGGCGCACGTGCGCGGCCTGACCATGCGCCACCCGGGCATCCCGGAGGAACTGCGCGGCACGTACGCGGCGATCGCCTCACCGGTGATGATCGAGCACTTCAAGCGGCTCGGCGTGACGGCGGTGGAGCTGATGCCGGTGCACGAGTTCGTGCACGACCACCGCCTGGCCGACCTGGGGCTGCGCAACTACTGGGGCTACAACACCATCGGCTTCTTCGCCCCGCACCACGGCTACTCCGCGCTGGGCCGCCTCGGCCAGCAGGTGCAGGAGTTCCGGGGCATGGTCAAGGCGCTGCACGCCGCCGGCATCGAGGTCATCCTCGACGTGGTCTACAACCACACCGCCGAGGGCAACCACCTCGGGCCGTCGCTGAGCTTCAAGGGCATCGACACCCCGAGCTACTACCGGCTCTCGGAGGACGACCGGCGCTACTTCGTCGACTACACCGGCACCGGCAACAGCCTCAACGTCCGCAGCCCGCACTCGCTGCAACTGATCATGGATTCGCTGCGCTACTGGGTCACCGAGATGCACGTCGACGGCTTCCGGTTCGACCTGGCGGCCACGCTCGCCCGCGAGTTCTACGAGGTGGACCGCCTGTCCACGTTCTTCGAGGTGGTGCAGCAGGACCCGGTGGTCGGCCGGGTGAAGCTCATCGCCGAGCCGTGGGACGTGGGCCCCGGCGGCTACCAGGTCGGCAACTTCCCGCCGCAGTGGACCGAGTGGAACGGCAAGTACCGCGACACCGTCCGCGACTTCTGGCGCGGCGAGCCGGCCACGCTCGCCGAGTTCGCCTCCCGCATCTCCGGCTCGGCCGACCTCTACCAGGACGACGGCCGCCGCCCGTTCCACAGCATCAACTTCGTCACCTGCCACGACGGGTTCACGCTCACCGACCTGGTCTCCTACAACGACAAGCACAACGAGGCGAACGGCGAGGACAACCGGGACGGGGAGAGCCACAACCGGTCCTGGAACTGCGGCGTCGAAGGCGAGACCGACGACCCGGGCGTACGCGCGCTGCGTGCCCGGCAGCGGCGCAACTTCCTGGCCACGCTGATCCTGTCCCAGGGCGTGCCGATGCTCGGCCACGGCGACGAGCTGGGCCGCACCCAGCGCGGCAACAACAACGCCTACTGCCAGGACAGCGAGATCGCCTGGGTCGACTGGGACCGGGCCGACGACGAGCTGCTGGACTTCGTCCGCCGGCTCACCGAGTTCCGCAACCGGCACCAGGTGTTCCGCCGCCGCCGGTTCTTCACCGGCCTGCCGGTGGGCGGCCGGGCCGCCGGGTCCGGACTGCCGGACCTGGCCTGGTACACCCCGGACGGCCGGGAGATGACCGGCGAGGACTGGGGCAACGACTTCGGCCGCTCGGTGGCCCTGTTCGTCAACGGCGACGGCATCGGCGAGCGCGGCCAGTACGGCCAGCGCCACCGGGACGACTCGTTCCTGCTGCTGTTCAACGCGCACGACGCGCCGCTGGACTTCACGCTGCCCGGCGAGGAGTTCGGCACCCGGTGGGAGCTGGTGATCAGCACCGCGGAACCCGATCCGGAGAAGACGACGCTCGTCGAGGCGGGCGGCACGGTCTGCGTGCCGGACCGTTCGCTGCTGGTCCTGGAGAGGACGGCCTGACCGATGCCCGACACCCCCCGCTCGACGTACCGGGTCCAGGTGCGTCCCGGCTTCGACCTGGACGCCACGGCCGAGCTGGCGGGCTACCTCGCCGCGCTCGGCGTCACCCACCTCTACACCGCGCCCCTGCTCACCGCCACCCCCGGCTCCACGCACGGCTACGACGTGGTGGACCACCGCGCGGTCAACCCGCAGCTCGGCGGCGAGGCCGCCCGGGCGCGGCTGGTCCGGGCGCTGCGCGCGGCCGGGCTGGGCCTGGTCGTGGACATCGTGCCCAACCACGCCGGGGTGGCCCGGCCCGAGGCCAACCCGGCCTGGTGGGACGTGCTGCGGCGGGGACGCGAATCGGTGTACGCGCGCTGGTTCGACATCGACTGGGACCGCGGACGGCTGTTGCTGCCGGTGCTCGCCGACACCGCCGACGCGCTCGACGACCTGAAGCTCGTCGACGGAGAGCTGCGCTACCACGAGCACCGCTTCCCGGTCGCCGACGGCACGGGCGACGGCACGCCCCGGCAGGTGCACGACCGGCAGCACTACGAGCTGGTGAACTGGCGGCGCGGCGACGCCGAGCTGACGTACCGCCGGTTCTTCGCCGTGTCCGACCTGGCCGGCCTGCGGGTGGAGGACCCGGAGGTCTTCGACGCCACCCACGCGGAGATCCTGCGCTGGGTCGCCGCCGGGGACGTCGACGGCATCCGGGTCGACCACCCGGACGGGCTGCGCGACCCGGCCGGCTACCTGGCCCGGTTGCGCGCCGCCGCGCCGGAGAGCTGGCTGGTGGTGGAGAAGATCCTGGAGTACGGCGAGGACCTGCCGGACTGGCCGGTCGACGGCACCACCGGCTACGACGCGCTGGCCGCCGTGTCCGGGCTGTTCGTCGACCCGGACGCCGAACCGGAGTTCACCACTCTGGACGGCCGGCTGACCGGGCGGCACACGTCCTGGGCCGACCTGACGCACGCCACCAAGCTGGAGGCCGCCACCCGGCTGCTCGCCGCCGAGCTGACCCGGCTGGCCGCGCTCGTGCCGGAGCTGCCCGGCGAGCAGGTCCGCGCCGCCCTGGCCGAGCTGGCGGCCTGCTTCCCGGTCTACCGCGGCTACCCGCCCGAGGGCGCCCGGCACCTGGCCGCCGCCCGCAGCGAAGCAGGCCGCCGCCGTCCCGACCTGATCGGCGTGTTGGACGCGGTCACCGCCCGGCTGCGCGACCCCGGCCACGAGCTGGCCGCCCGGTTCCCGCAGTTCACCGGCGCAGTCATGGCCAAGGGCGTGGAGGACACCGCGTACTACAGGTGGAGCCGGTTCGTCGCCCTCAACGAGGTCGGCGGCAGCCCGGCCCACTTCGGCGTACCAGCGGCCGAGCTGCACCGGTTCGCCGCCACCCGGCAGGTCCGCTGGCCGGCGAGCATGACCGCGCTCTCCACCCACGACACCAAGCGCGGCGAGGACGTCCGCGCCCGGCTCGCGGTGCTGTCCGAGATGCCCGGCCGCTGGGCCGAGCGGGTCGCCGACTGGATGTCCCGCGCGCCGCTGGCCGACCCCGCGCTGGCCCACCTGCTCTGGCAGACCGCCGTCGGGGCGTGGCCGATCGAGCGGGAGCGACTGCACGGGTACGCCGAGAAGGCCGCCCGGGAGGCGTCGGTCACCACCAGCTGGGCCGACCCGGACCCGTCCTTCGAGCACGAGATGCACGCCCTGGTCGACCGGATGTACGACGACCCGGAACTGCACGCCCAGATCACCGCGTTCGCCGCCGAGATCACCCCGCCCGGCTGGTCCAACGCGCTCGGGCAGAAGCTGGTGCAGCTCGCCATGCCCGGTGTGCCCGACGTCTACCAGGGCACCGAGCTGTGGGAGAACTCGCTCGTCGACCCGGACAACAGGCGGCCCGTCGACTTCGCCGTACGCCGGGACATGCTGGCCCGGCTCGACGCCGGATGGCGGCCCGCGGTGGCCGACGACGGCGCGGCCAAGCTGCTCGTGGTGTCCCGGACGCTGCGGTTGCGCCGCGACCGCCCGGACCTGTTCGGCGGCTACCGGCCGGTGCCGGCGCGCGGCCCGGCCGCCGCGCACGCGGTGGTCTTCGACCGGGGCGGCGCGGTGGCGGTGGCGACCCGGCTGCCGCTGCGGCTGGCCCGCTCCGGCGGCTGGCGGGACACGACAGTGTCACTTCCCGTTCATCAGTGCACCGACTTGTTCACCGGGCGGGTCTACAGTGGTTCTGAGCTGCTCCTGGATGATCTGCTGAGCACCTATCCCGTCGCCCTCCTCGCACCCACCGACTCTGTGGAGGCCGCCGCATGACCGAGTTCACGGTGTGGGCGCCCGAGGCCGCCCGGGTGCGGCTGCGCCTGCCCGGCGCCGCCGACCACGCGATGCGTCAGGGGCCGGACGGCTGGTGGCGGGTCGAGGTGCCCGACGCCGGGCCGGGCACCGACTACGCGTTCCTGCTCGACGACGACGAGCAGGCCCTGCCGGACCCGCGCTCGGCCTGGCAGCCGGCCGGGGTGCACGGGCCCAGCCGGCTCTACGACCACGCCGCGTTCGGCTGGACCGACGCCGCCTGGACCGGCCGGCAACTACCCGGCAGCGTGCTGTACGAGCTGCACATCGGCACGTTCACCCCGGAGGGCACGTTCGACGCTGCGATCGCGAAGCTCGACCACCTGGTCGACCTCGGCGTCGACATGGTCGAACTGCTGCCCGTCAACGCGTTCAACGGCGAGTACAACTGGGGCTACGACGGCGTCTGCTGGTATGCCCCGCACGAGCCGTACGGCGGCCCGGACGGCCTGAAACGGTTCGTCGACGCCGCCCACGCCAAGGGCCTGGGGGTGATCCTCGACGTCGTCTACAACCATTTCGGGCCCTCCGGGGCCTACGCGCCGCGGTTCGCGCCGTACCTCACCGAGCAGAGCAACACCTGGGGCCGCACCGTGAACCTGGACGGCCCGCACTCCGACGGGGTGCGCCGCTACATCGCCGACAGCGTGCTGACCTGGCTGCGCGACTACCACGTCGACGGGCTGCGGCTGGACGCCGTGCACGCCATGCCGGACGGCCGGGCCGTGCACTGGCTGGAGGAGGTCGCCGCCGAGGTCGAGGCGCTGTCGACGCACCTCGGACGGCCGCTGTCGCTGATCGCCGAGAGCGACCTCAACGACCCGCGCCTGATCACGCCCCGCGAGGCGGGCGGGTACGGCCTGCACGCCCAGTGGAACGACGACGCCCACCACGCGCTGCACACGCTGCTCACCGGCGAGCGGCAGGGCTACTACGGCGACTTCGGCTCCCTGGAGTGCCTCACCGACGTGCTGACCGGCGGCTTCTTCCACGCCGGCACCTGGTCCAGCTTCCGCGGCCGCAGTCACGGCCGCCCGGTCGACAGGCAGCGCACGCCCGGCCACCGCTTCGTGGCGTACCTGCAGAACCACGACCAGATCGGCAACCGGGCCACCGGCGACCGGATCTCCGCCACGCTGTCGCCCGGCCTGCTGCGCGTCGGCGCGACGCTGCTGATGACGGCGCCGTTCACGCCGATGCTGTTCATGGGGGAGGAGTGGGCGGCCTCCACGCCGTGGCAGTTCTTCACCAGCCACCCCGAGCCGGAACTCGCGGCGGCGGTCGCGACCGGCCGCCGACGCGAGTTCGCCGACCACGGCTGGGCCACCGACGACGTACCCGACCCGCAGGACCCGCAGACGTTCCTGCGGTCCCGGCTGGACTGGGCCGAGCTGGACAAGCCGGAGCACCGTGAGACGTACGACCTCTACCGGCGGCTGATCGCGCTGCGCCGATCCCGGGCCGACCTGTCCGACCCCCGGCTGGACCGGGTCGACGTACGCCACGGCGACCGGTTCCTGGTGATGCGGCGCGGCGAGACGCTCGTGGTGGCGAACCTGGCCGGCCGGGCGCAGCGGATCAACCTGCCCGGGGTGGTACGCCGGGTGCTGCTCGCCACCTCGGAGGGCGTCACTGTGATGCGCGACGGCATCGAGTTGCCGCCGGAGAGCGCGGCGATCGTGGCGCTCTGAGCGCTCACTGGTGAAGTTTCCGCCGTACCGCCTCGGCGTCGGCGTGACCGAGTTCGTCGAGCAGCGCGAGTGACCGCCGCCAGGCGTCCCGGGCCGCGTCCGCTCGCCCGGCCGCGGCCCACGTGTCGCCGAGGTGGTCCAGCACGATGCCCTCGGCATGCCGGTCACCGATGTCGGTGAACAGGGCGAGGGCCTGCCGGAAGCAGTCGACTGCGTGCTCGTACTCGCCGAGGTGGTGGTGGGCGAAGCCGATGCTGTCCCACGTGTTCGCCTGCCCGTACGCGCTCCCGGCCTGCTCGGACAGGGCGAGCGCCCGGCGGCAGAAGGTGATCGCGTCGTGGTGCTCGCCGAGCTGTGAGTGGTACCAGCCGATCGCGTTGAGCGCGACCGCCTGCTTGAGCGGGCCGCCGACCCGTTCGTAGAGGGCGAGGCTCCGCCGCGCGTGCGGCAGGGCCTCCCGGGGCTGCCGCTGCCGGTCGTGCAGCATGCTGAGGTCGAAGTGGGTGTGCGCCCGCCCCTCGTCGTCGCCCAGGGCGGCGAACAGGTCGAGCGCGGCGAGCAGGTTGCGCTGCGCCTCGTCGTACCGGCCGAGGTTGGAGCAGGCCCCGGCCAGGAGCCGGTGCGCCTGGGCCTGCGCGGGACGGTCACCCGACCGCCGGGTCGCCTCGACCGCCCGGCGGGCCACTGTGGCCCAGTCGTGCCAGTGGCCCTGCCTGTCGAAGTAGGTGGCCAGGGTCCACGACAGCTGCCCGGCAGCGGTGTCGAGGCCGTTGCCGGCGGCGTAGTCGATCATCGCGAGGAGCACCTGGTGTTCGCTGGTGAACCAGGCCAGCGCGGCCGCCAGGTCGTCGAGCCGTTCGGCGGTCACCCCCGGCGCGGCGGGGGCCAGGGTCAGCGGGTCGCGCTGCGGGGACAGCAGCAGTGCGGCCGCGTGCGCCGTGTGCAGGTGGTGGTCGACCAGCCGGCACAGCGCGGGCCGGGTACCGGCCGGGTCGCCGGTCGCCCGCTCGACCGCGAAACTGCGGACCAGGTCGTGCATGCGGTACCGGCCCGCGACGTGCTCCTGCACGAGATGCGCGTCGACCAGCTCGCGCAGCAGCGGGCGCAGCTCGTCCGGCGTACGGGCGGTCAGGCCGGCCGCCGCGGCCCGGCTGATGTCCGGGCCCGGGGCGAGTCCGAGCAGCGTGAACACCTCCGCCGAGGCCGGTGTGAGCGCCGCGAGCGAGCGGGACAGCACCACGCGCAGGTTCGTCGTCGCCTCGTCGCCGGCCAGCGCGTCCAGCGGGTGGACAGCCGTGGTCAGCTCCGCCGCGACCGACGACAGGGGGAGTTCGGGGTGAAGCGCGGCACGGGCCGCCACGATCCCGAGCGCCAGCGGCAGACCTCCGCAGAAGCGCAGGATGTCCGCGACGGCGTCCGGGTGTCCCGCCACCCGTGCGGCACCCACCTGCCGGACGATCAGCTCGTGGGCCTCGTCGTCGGGCAGCACGTCCAGTGGCAGCGGACGCGCGCCGTGGGTGGTGACGAGGCCGGCCAGCTGCCGGCGGCTGGTCACCAGGACCGCACTCGTGGGCGTGCCGGGCAGCAGCGGGATCACCGTGGCGGTGTCGCGGGCGTCGTCGAGAACCACCAGCAGCCGGCGGCCGGCGACGAGCGTGCGGTACAGCGACGCCCGGGCGTCCGGGTCGGCCGGGACGCGTGCCGGTTCGACGCCGAGTGCTTCGAGGAATCCGCGCACCGCCGCGGGCCACGCCACCGGGTCCGCGGTCGGATCGAAGCCGCGCAGGTTGACGTAGAGCTGCCCGTCGGGGAAGCGGCCGGCGTTGGCGTGCGCCCAGCGCAGGGCCAGCCAGGTCTTTCCGACGCCACCGCCACCACCGATGGACGAGATCACCACCGGCGACCCGCCGCCGTCCGGGCGTCCCGCGTCGCCGAGTTGTTCGTCGAGGCGCGCGAGCTGGGCGGTCCGGCCGGCGAAGACCCCTGGCGACGCTGGTAGCTGCCGGGGCACGGCACCCGCATCCCGTGCCGGGCCGGTGGCCGTCGCGCTTGATTCGCCGCCGCCCGGCAGGTCCGGCGGCGCGATCGCCGCGTCGGCGGTGAGGATCTGCTGGTAGAGCTGTGCCAGCGGCGGGCTGGGGTCCGTACCGACCTCGGCGGCCAGCCGGCGGCGCATCCGGTGGAAGTGCTCGAGGGCGTCGGCCTGCCGCCCGCACCGGTACAACGCGAGCATCGCCTGCGCCGCCAGGCGCTCGTCCCACGGGTACCGGCCGCTCAGCGCCAGGACGTCGGGGAGAAGGCGGACGTGCCGGCCCCGGCGCAGGGCGATGTCGTTGCGGTCCAGCGCGGCGGCGAGCCGCTGCCGGTCGAGGGTCTGCCGGTAGGCCACCAGCCACTGTGTGGTCAACCCGTCGAACGCCTCGCCGCGCCAGAGACCCAGCGCCCGTTCCAGGCAGCTGATCGCTGTCGCGTCGTCCCCGGCGCGCCGAGCCTGCTCGGTCAGCTCGCGGAAGCGGTGCAGGTCGACGCGGTCCGGGTCGACGGCGAGCAGATAGCCGGGATGGCGCCGGACGATGCGGACCTCGTCCGTGCCGGCCAGGGCCCGGCGGAGCCGGGACAGGTAGCCACGCAGGGTGGCGGTGGCCCCGTCCGGCGCCTCGTCGCCCCAGACCCGGCTGATGAGCTGTTCGGTCGCGACGACACGGTTGGGCTCGACCAGCAGGGCGGCGAGGACGCACTGTTGACGGGCGTGACCGATCCGGACCGTCCGGCCGTCGACCCGGACGTCCAGGTCGCCGAGTACCCGGAACTCCACCGCCACGGACTGTCACGGTAGCCGCGGACGGCGATGGTCGGACCGGGCCTGACGACGATCCGACAGGCGGCAGCGCGACGGTCCGCGTTCCCGGTCTCCCGGTGCGCGGACCGCCGTGCCGGCGGGATCACGGGCAGTTGATCGGGAGATCCAGGGTGGGCCGGGGATCGTCGATCACCGCGTCCGGTCCGCAGTCACCGTCGTCCCAGCCGGGGCCGCCGACCAGGGTGTCCACGCCCTGGTCGCCGTAGAGGTGGTCGTCGTTGCTGCCGCCGTCCACGCGGTCGTTGCCGTCCAGGGCGCTGGGCCCGATGAAGCGGTCACCGTGGATGGTGTCGGCGCCGCCGTCGCCGTGGAGGTTGTCGTTGCCCAGGTCGCCCCAGATGTCGTCGCCGGTCAGCCCGCCGTAGACGATGTCGTCGCCGCTGTTGGCCTGGATGTCGTCGTTGCCGTCGAGCCCGCAGATGATGTCGTCGTAGACGCTTCCGACGATGACGTTGCGAGTTGTCGTGCCGATGATGAACTCCGGGCCGTTGGCGTTGTTGCTGACGTAGAGCGCGCCGGCGAATCTCAGGGTGTATCCGGCCGGCACCGGCGCCCCGGAGTAGGGGCCGCAGTCGGCGGGGACGATGTAGGCCGCGGACGCCGGGGCGGCGCCACCGGCAAGGCCCGCGGCGGCCAGGACGAGCGCACCGACCACCGAGGCGGCGGCACGCGAGGTGGAGAGGAAACGGTGTGACATGACGCTTCTCCCTTGCGGTTTGATGGATGCGAAAAGCGTCACCGGCGAGCGTTCAGCGGACGTGCAGCAAACGTTGAACCCGACTCGCCCCCGTCGATCTTGGAGTTGTGGCGCCTCGAATGTCGCCGATGCCGGGTTGGTGAACCACCACAACTCCAAGATCGGCGAAGAGGGGAGCGGTGAGTTCGCCGCGGCGGCGCGGTCCAACCTCCGACGGCCCGACTCTGGAGGTTCCATGTCCGACACGCTGACCCGCAGCGAGCTGTGGGCGCTCGCGCACGCCGAGCGCGCCGCCCTGGCCGACGATCTCGCCGGGCTCGACGCGGCGCAGTGGGCGCGGCCCTCGCTGTGCAGCCGGTGGACGGTGGAGGAGACGCTGGCGCACATGACCGCGGCGGCGAGCATCGGCCGCGTCCGCTGGCTCGCGAGCGTGCTCGGCGCCCGGTTCGACTTCGATCTGCACAACGACCGCCGGCTGGCCGGGCACCGGGGCGCCGACCCGGGGGAGACGCTGGACCGGTTCCGCCGGATCATCGGCAGCACCACCTCGACGTTCGGGCCGACCGAGGCGTGGCTCGGTGAGGTGGTCGTGCACGCCCAGGACATCCGGCGTCCGCTCGGCCTGACACGGACGCCGTCGGTCGAGGCCGTCACGCCGGTCGCCCGGTTCTACGCCGGGCGGGACTTCACGGTGGCCGGGCGCAGCGCGATCGACGGCCTGCGGGTGGAGGCGACCGACGGACCGTTCACCGCCGGCACCGGCCCGCTGGTCAGCGGCACCACGCTCGCGCTGATGATGGCGATGGCCGGGCGGGCCGCCTACTGCGACGACCTCACCGGCCCCGGCGTGCCGGAGCTGCGGGAGCGCTGCGCACCCGCCTGACGACGCCCGGCGGCGGGAACGCGGGAGAACGGCGACGCCTGCCGCAGCGAAGGTCACTGCTTCGGCAGCGTCAGGATCTCCGCGCCGTCGTCGGTGATGGCGATGGTGTGCTCGCTGTGCGCGGTGCGGCAGCCGGTCGCGCTGCGCAGCGTCCACCCGTCGGCGTCGGTGACCAGCGTGGCGGTGTCCGCCATCACCCACGGCTCCAGCGCCAGGAGCAGTCCGGGACGCAGCGTGTAGCCGCGCCCGGGGCGCCCGGTGTTCGACACGTGCGGGTCCTGGTGCATCGTCGACCCGACGCCGTGGCCGCCGAACTCGGTGTTGACCGTGTATCCGGCTTCGGTGAGGACCGAGCCGATGGCGTACGAGAGGTCGCCGACGCGGGCGCCGGGCCGGGCCGCGGCGATCCCGGCCTGCAGCGCCCGTTCGGTGGCGTCGATGAGCGCGACGCTCTCCGCGGGCCGGGCGTCACCGACGACGAAGCTGATCGCGGAGTCGGCCACCACCCCGCCCAGCGAGACGGCCAGGTCGAGGCTCAGCAGGTCGCCGTCGGCCAGCGTGTAGTCGTGCGGCAGCCCGTGCAGCACCGCGTCGTTGACCGAGGTGCAGATGTAGTGGCCGAACGGCCCGCGCCCGAACGACGGCTCGTAGTCGACGTAGCAGGACTGCGCCCCGGCCTCGGCGATCATGCGCTGCGCCTGCCTGTCGATGTCGAGCAGGTTCGTGCCGACTGTGGTGCGGCTGCGCAGCGTCCGCAGGATGTGGGCGACCAGGGCGCCGGTGTCCCGCGCCCGCCGTACGTCGGTGGGGCTCAGGATCTCGATCATGCAGGCGCCTTCCTCACGCGACCAATAAGTATCCCGGTCATGTTATCCCGGTATTAGAATCCTGGCATGGTCAGGTTGCCCCTCACCCCCGCCGAGGTCGAGCGCGGGCAGCGCCTCGGTGCGCTTCTGCGCCGCGCCCGGGGCGAGCGTTCGATGCTGCTCACCGCGCTCGACGCCGGTGTCTCCCCGGAGACGCTCCGGAAGATCGAGTCCGGCCGGGTCGCCACGCCGGCGTTCCCCACCATCGCCGCCATCGCCGACGTCCTCGGCCTCTCCCTCGACGAGGTGTGGGCCGAGATCAACCGCTCCGACGCCGCGGTGCGTCTCGCGCCGTCCGAGCGGCGCCTGGCTTCGTAGGGCCACCCTGCCGACCCGGTGAGCATACTGAGTATGCTCCCCCGCATGCCACCCTCGCGTCGCGCCGTCGCGCTTGTCGTCCCCGTCGCCGGTTTCCTGCTCGGCTTCCTGGACTTCGTCTGGATCAAGTGGGTGCCGTTCCCGTTCGCCGAACTCGGCAACTCCACAGCCACCTGGGCGGTCGCCGCGTTCGCGCTGGGCTGGTGGATCCGGTCGGGCGCGGTGCGCGCCGCCGTGGCGGCCAGCGTCCTGCTGATCGTCGCGGTGCCCAGCTACTACCTGGCGGCGACGCTGCTCCAGGGCGACGACCTCGCCGTGATCTGGTCGCCCACCTCGATCGTCTGGATGGCGTTCGGCGTGGTGGCGGGCGTGGTGTTCGGCGTCGGCGGCATCTGGGCGCGGACCGACGGATGGCGGCGAATCGTGGGGACCGCCCTGCCGGTGGCCGTGTTCGTCGAGGAGGCGCTGCGGTTCGCGCTGAAGTCCGGGTCGTACCCCGGAGCGTGGTGGAACGTCGCGATCGACCTCGCGCTCGCCGCGCTGCTCGTGGTGCTGATCGGCCGGTCCGCCCGGGTGCGGCTGCTGGCCGCCGCGGTGGCGTTGCCGGTGGCCGCGCTCGGCGCTGTCACGTTCGCCGCCGTCGCGGGCTGACCCGCCGCGTCGGCCGGCGAACCACCGGTCCTGGCCGGCGCGGGCGGGCGGCAGGACCACCGCCCCGGCCGAGAGGCTGCGGACCACCGGCGACCGGGATCGGCGACAATGGCCCGAGAACGGCGTGGTCCGGACGACGGGGGAGGAAACGGATGATCCGACGGCAGGTGCTCGCGGCGGCGATGCTCACGGCGACGGCTCTGGTGGCCGGCTGCACCACGGACCGGCCCGAACCCGCACCGGCGACCAGCGCCCCGGCCGCATCCACCGCCCCGGCCACGCCGAGCGCCACACCGAACGCCTCGCCGGTGCCCGCGCCGCCGGAACTGGCGGCCCTGGAGCGGCGCTCCGGCGCCCGGATCGGCGTCTTCGCCCTCGACACCGGCACCGGCCGCACCCTCGCGCACCGGGCCGACGAGCGGTTCGCGTACGCCTCCACGTGCAAGGCACTCGCGGCGGGCGCGATGCTGGCCGCCACGTCGGACGCCGACCGGGACCGGGTGGTCCGCTACCGGCGCGCGGACCTGGTGGCGCACTCCCCGGTGACCGAACGGCACGTGGAGACCGGGATGACGCTGCGGGACGCCGCCGAGGCGGCGGTGCGGTACAGCGACAACACCGCGGGCAACCTGCTGTTCGACGCGCTCGGCGGCCCGGCCGGTTTCGCGCGGGCGCTGCGGGACGTCGGCGACCAGGTGACCCGGCCCGCCCGTACCGAGCCGGAACTCAACGCGGCCACGCCCGGCGACGAGCGCGACACCAGCACGCCCCGCGCGCTGGCCGGCTCGCTGCGGGCGTACACGCTGGGTGAGACCCTGCCGCCCGCGGACCGCGACCTGCTGCTGGGCTGGATGCGGGCCAGCACCACCGGGAGCGGACTGGTCCGGGCCGGCGTGCCGGCCGGCTGGCAGGTGGCGGACAAGTCCGGCACCGGCGGGTACGGCACCCGCAACGACATCGCCGTGGTGTGGCCGCCGGACCGGGCGCCGATCGTGCTCGCAGTCATGTCCAGCCGGGACAGCCGCGACGCGGAGCCCGACGACGCGCTGGTGGCCCAGGCCGCGCGGGCGACCGTGACGGCGCTGCGCTGACGCGGGGCACCGCGCCGGCCCGGCTCAGGGGATCGGCCACTCGTGCACGGGCCGGTTGCTGTGCATCAGGTCGACGTAGTGGCGGACCACCTCGCGCAGCGCCGCCGGCCGGTCCATGTGGTCGGCCGACTCCAGCCGGTGCAGCGTCTCCACCTGCCACGTCGCGCCGTTGCGGCCGGTCAGGCAGCGCTGCTCGACGATGCCGAGCAGCCGGTCCCGCTCCGCCGGGTCCAGGCCCCACCGGTCCAGCCCGTGGTGGGCCATCGGCAGCAACCGGCGCAGCACCAGCTCGGTCACCGGCAGGTAGCCCAGCCCGGGCCAGTACACCTGGGCGTCGATGCCGTGCCGGGCGCAGGCGTTGAAGTTCTCCTCGGCCGCGCTGAACGACATCTGCGACCACAACGGGCGGTCGGACTCGGCGAGCGCCCGTACCAGGCCGAAGTAGAACGCGCCGTTGGCGACGGTGTCCACCACCGTCGGCCCGGCCGGCAGCACCCGGTTCTCCACCCGCAGGTGCGGCCGGCCCTTGAGCACGTCGTAGACCGGCCGGTTCCACCGGTAGATGGTGCCGTTGTGCAACCGCAGCTCGGCCAGCTTCGGCACGCCGCCGCTGTGCAGCGTGGCCGCCGGGTCCTCCGGGTCGCAGACCGGCAGCAGCGCCGGGAAGTAGCGGACGTTCTCCTCGAACAGGTCGAACACCGACGTGATCCAGCGTTCGCCGAACCACACCCGCGGGCGTACGCCCTGGGCCTTGATCTCCTCCGCCCGGGTGTCGGTGGCCTGCTGGAACAGCGGCACCCGGGTCTCGCGCCACAGTTCCCGGCCGAAGAACAGCGGGGAGTTCGCGCCGAGCGCCACCTGGATGCCGGCGACCGCCTGGGCCGCGTTCCAGTAGTCGGCGAACTGCGCCGGGCTGACCTGGAGGTGGAACTGGGTGCTGGTGCACGCCGCCTCCGGCGTGATGGTGTCGGCGGTGGTGGCCAGCCGCTCCACCCCGCTGATCGCGATCGGCAGGTCCTCGCCCCGGGCGGCGAAGATCTGCTCGTTGAGCAGCGCGTACCGGGGATTGGCCGACAGCGTCTCGGCGGTCAGGTGCTCCGGGCGCAGCGTCGGCAGGATCCCGATCATCACCATGTGCGCGCCGACGGTGCGGGCCTTGGACTCGGCGGCGTTCAGGCTGGCACGGACGTGCTCCTCGAACGCCGCGGTGCCGGTGCCGGCGAGCCGCCGCGGCTCGACGTTGATCTCCACGTTGAACTGGCCCAGTTCGGTCTGGAACGCCGGGTCGGCGATCGCCTCCAGCACGTCGGCGTTGCGCATGGCCGGGTCGAAGCCGTCGTCGACCAGGTTCAGCTCGATCTCCAGGCCGGTCATCGGCCGCTCCACGTCGAACCGGGACTCGCGCAGCATCTCGGCGAACACGTCCAGGCACCGCCGGACCTTCTCGCGATAGCGGGCCCGGTCCTCCCGGCTGAAGGTACGCACGCCGACGTCCTCGCCCATGGTCACCACCCTGTCACCGTTGGTTCTCCCCAACCTCGCACGGAGTGGCGGGTCAGGAAAGGCCCGGAGGCCCTTTTCTGTACCCCGTGGCGGCCCCGGTGATCCCCGTCGCGGGGCAGCGGGTTCCGTCCGGGCGGCCCGGCCCGGGCGGCTAGCATGGCCGCCGACGGCGAAGGGGAGTGGCGGAATGCGCGACGGGTGGATCCGGGCGTTCGTGGTGGCGGCGTTCGCCGAGGCCTGCTCGTGGGCGGCGCTGCTGGCCGGCATGGCGGTCAAGTACGGCCCGCCCGGCGACGAGATCGGCGTGAAGATCTTCGGCCCGATCCACGGCGCGCTGTTCGTGGTCTACGGCCTGCTGGCGCTCGTGGTGGCCCGGCGGCGCCGCTGGACGCTCGTGCAGACCGGGCTGGCCCTGGCCAGCGCGGTGCCCCCGTTCGCCACCGTGCTGTTCGAGCGCTGGGCGAACCGCCGGGGCCTGCTCGACGCGCCGGCTGCGGCGCAGCGGCCGCTCACCCCCGCGGGTCGCTGACCGCGGCGACGTCCTCGGCGAGGAACCCGGCCAGCACGTCGGTCAGCTCCCGCGGGGCCTCCTCGGCCATGTGGTGCCCGGACGGGATCGACGCGGTCCGCACGTTGTCGGCCCAGTCCCGCCAGATCGCGGCCGGGTCGCCGTAGAGGTCGACCATGTCGTCGCGCTCGGACCAGGCGAACAGCACCGGGCAGCCGATCCGCCGCCCGGCGGCCCGGTCGGCGTCGTCCGCCGCCCGGTCCGGCCCGAGTCCGGCCCGGTAGTCCTCGCACATGGCGTGCACCGTCGCCGGGTCGTGGATGGCGCGCCGGTAGTCGGCGTACGCCTGCTCGCCCATCTCCTCCGGTGATCCGCCGTACCAGGCGTCCGGATCGGCGTTGATCACCCGCTCGGCCGGCTTGGTGAGCTGACCGAGGAAGAACCAGTGCCACCAGCGGGCGGCGAACCGGGCGTCGCAGCGGGCCAGCGCCTCACCGATCGGCACCCCGTCCAGCATGCCGAGGCGGCTCACCCGGTCCGGATGGTCCAGGGCGGTCCGCATGGCCACGTACGCGCCGCGGTCGTGACCGATCACTGCGGCCCGGCGGTGGCCGAGCGCGTCGAGCAGCCCGACCACGTCGGCGGCCATCGCCCGCTTCGAGTAGACGGTGTGCTCCGGGTCGCTCGGCGGCTTCGACGAGCCGCCGTAGCCGCGCAGGTCCGGGCAGATCACCGTGTGCCGCGCGGCCAGCCGCGGCGCCACCCGGTGCCAGGTCGCATGGGTACGCGGGTGCCCGTGCAGCAGCACCACGGGTGGCCCGGAGCCGCCGTGGCGTACGCGCAGGCGGACCTCGCCGACGTCGATCTCGGTGAGCGTGAATCCGGCGAACATGGCCGCAGCGGTGCCCGCCTCCGGTGACGGGGAAACCTAGGTCAGGGCCGAGCAGGCGGCCACGCCGAACAGCAGCACGGCGCCCAGCATGGCCTGCAGCAGCAGCGCCGGACCCAGGTGGGACCAGAGCGTCGCGGTACGCGGGGTCAGCAGTTGCCCGGTGGTCAGGTTGACGATCCGCTCGATCCGCGGCGGCAGGTCCTCGTCACGTTGCGCCCGCAGCGTGAGCTGGACGTGGTCGCCGGGGTGCAGCGCGCTCTGCGGCAGGTGGCCGTGCAGCTCGACCTCCACCAGCCGGCCGGCGGCGTCGCGTACCCGGACCGGGGTGACCAGGAACTCCGGCCCCTTCTTCAGCTCCTTGAAGCTGCGCCGGGCCCCGCCGCCGCCGCTGCTGAGCAACGCGCGCACCACCTTCAGCAGCAGCCCCACCACGCCCGCGGCGGTCAGCACCGCGACAAGCGCGGGCTGCCCGACCCGGACCTCCCGGGCGTAGCCCTCCATCAACCGGACGAGACGCCCGGTGACGACGCGTTCCGTCGGGTGGACGACGCGTCGGCTGTACAGCTCCGTGTCCATGTTCACCACCGAGAGTCCCGTTCCGTGCACAGATGGTATCGGCCCTTCGGGTTGAACGACGTGAATGAACGGTGGTCACGCCCCGGCCGCCGGCAGGTGACATCCGCCGGGGCGCGGGTATGCGTGCGGCCGAGCCGGAAAGGGGTCGAGCATGCAGCTGTCCTTCCTGCGCCCGCTCTACAACCGTCCCGGGCCCTGGTGCTCGGTATACATGGACGCCTCCCGCGACACCCAGGACGCGCGACCGCAGGTCGACCTGCGCTGGCGGGCCCTCAAGGGCGACCTGCTGGGGCAGGGCGCCGACCCGGTCACCGTCGAGGCGGTGGAGGAGGTCGTCCGCCGGCACCAGCCGATGCCCGGCGACTACGGCATCGCCGTCTTCGCCACCCGGGGCCGCGTGGTGCTCACCGAGTACCTGTCCGCGCCGCCGCTGCGTGACCTGGCGAGCTGGTCGGCGCTGCCGCACACCATGCCGCTGGTCGCCCAGCGCGGCGAGCAGGTGGCCTGGGTGCGGGTGCTGGCCGACCGTACCGGCGCGGACGCGATGGCGGTCAGCGCCGGTGGCGTGCCCAGGCGCGCCCAGGTGAAGGGCGGGCAGAGCCGCCAGCTGCGCCGGGTGCAGCCGGGCGGCTGGTCGCAGTCCCGCTACCAGCGCGCCGCCATGGAGGCGTGGCACCAGAACGCCGGTGACGCCGCCGCGGCCACCGCCGACCTGGCCGAGCGCGTCGGCGCGGACGTCGTCCTGGTGGCCGGGGACGTCCGGGCCACCGGCATGATCGCCGCCCAGCTCCCCGAGCGCTGGCAGGACGTGCTGGTCCGCACCGACGCGGGCGCCCGCGACGTGGGCGCCGACGACACGCTGATGGACGACATCATGGTGCAGACCGTCGCCGAGGTCGCCGACCGGCGGATCGCCGCCGCGCTGGACCGCTTCGGCGTCCAGGAGGACGTCGGCGCCGGACTCGACGCCGTGGTCTCCGCGTTGCAACGCAACCAGGTCGACACGATGCTCATCGTGGACGACCCGTCGGCCGACGGCGAGCTGTGGGTGGGCCCCGAGCCGACCGAGATCGCCACCGACCCGGGGCAGCTGGCCGGCATGTCGGTGGCCGACCCCCAGCGGGTACGCGCCGACGCGGCGCTGCTGCGCGCGCTGATCGGCACCGACGCGGACCTGACGGTGCTCGCGCCCGAGGAGGCGCCGGAGCTGACCGACGGGGTCGGCGCGGTGCTGCGCTACGTCGACGCGAGCACGCCGGGGCGGGGTAATGGCTGAGCGCATCGTCGCCGACCTGGTGGTCGAACGCCTGCGGGCCTGGCGGGTGCCGCGGGTGTTCGGCTGTCCGGGCGCGGCGATCGCCCCGCTCGTGGGCGCGCTCGACGACGCGGGCGGGGATCCGGCGTTCGTCCCCGCCCGGCACGAGGAGACCGCCTCGTACATGGCCACCGGGCACGCGAAGTTCACCGGCGGCGTCGGGGTGTGCCTGGCGACCCAGGGCCCGAGCGCGGTGCACCTGCTCAACGGGCTCTACGACGCCAAGCTCGACAGCAAGCCGGTGGTCGCGATCATCGGCGAGGACGTCACCGGCCCGCTCGGCGGCGCGCACGAGGAGATCGGGCTGAGCCGGCTGTTCGGCGACGTGTGCAACCAGTTCGTCCGCTACGGCCGCCGGCCCGAGCAGGTGCCGGCGCTGCTGGACCAGGCGTTCCGTACCGCCGCGGCGACCCGCAGCCCGACCTGCGTGGTGCTGCCGCGCGCGTTGCAGGTCACTGCCGTACCGGACCTGCTGCCGCAGACCGCCGGGGTGGTCACCGCGACGCCCGGCGAGCCGCTGGCCCGGGTGCTGCCGCACGACGCCGACCTGGACGCCGCCGCCTCGCTGCTCGGCAACGGGCGGCGGGTGGCGGTGCTCGTCGGCCAGGGCGCGCACGGCGCGGCCGAGGAGATCGTCGCACTCGCCGACCGGCTCGGCGCGGGCGTGGCCACGTCGCTGCTGGGCAAGCCGGTGCTCGACGAGCGGCTGCCGTTCCACACCGGCGTGCTCGGCGAGGTCGGCACCACCGCCGCCGCGCAGCTCATGGGCTCCTGCGACACGCTGTTGATGATCGGCACCAACGATCCGTGGACCGACTGGTTCCCGATGCCGGGCCAGGTACGCACCATCCAGATCGACATCGACGGCCGGCGCATCGGCACCCGCTATCCGGTGGACGTGCCACTGGTCGGCGACGCCGCCGAGACGCTGCGGGCGCTGCTGACCCGGGTGCCGGAGAATCCCCACCGCGAGTGGCGCGGCATGGTGGAGAAGATGGTGGACCGGTGGCGCGCGGCCGCCGCCGAGCGCGCCGCCACGCCCGCCGATCCGGTCGACCCGCGGCTCGTGCTCCGTGAGCTGTCCACCCGGCTGCCCCGGCACGCCGGCGTCGCCGTCGACGTCGGCTCGGTCGTCTACTGGTACGCCCGGCACCTGGAGCTGCCGCCGGGTGTGCAGGCGCGGCTGTGCGGCACGCTCGGCTCGATGGGCTGCGCCCTGCCGTACGCGGTCGCCGCCAAGCTGGCCCGCCCGGACGAGCCGGTGCTCGCGCTGCTCGGCGACGGTGCGATGCAGCTCAACGGCCTGGCCGAGCTGATCACTGTGGCGCACCACTGGACGGCCTGGCGCGATCCCCGGCTGATCGTGCTGGTGCTGAACAACAGGGACCGGTCCGGCGTCGGCGGCGGCCGGTCACCCGGGGAGCGGGGGCCCGAGGTGCCGTACGCCGGGTGGGCCCGCCTGCTCGGGCTGCACGGCGTCCGGGTGGACCGGCCGGACCTGGTCGGACCCGCATGGGACGAGGTGCTGGCGGCCGACCGGCCTGCCGTCCTGGAGGCGGTGGTGGACCCGGCCGTGCCGCTGGACGCGCCCGAACCGGCGCTGGCCGACCTGCGCGGCCTGGTGGCCGACGGGGACGCCGCCCGCCGGGTGCGGGAGCGGGTGATCCAGACCGAGGCCATCGCGGCGGACGAAGTCGTTTAGCGGCATCCGGGCGGGGCACTGCGACCGGGCGCAACCGTCCCGGGAGGTCACATGTCCGTCGCCGCCGACAGTCGTCACGGCCCCGCTCCGTTGCCCGCGGCGCGCGGGCCCGTCTCCGCCGCGCTGCTGACCGCGCTGCGCGCGGCGCCGGGCGAGCTGCCGGCCGGGCTGGGCACGCACCTGGACGCGGCCGCCGCGCCGCTGACCGACGAGGATCTCCAGCTCACCCTGTTCCTCTGCTACGAGCTGCACTACCGGGGCTGGTCGGGCGTCGACGCGGCGTGGGAGTGGGAGCCGTCGCTGCTGGCGCTGCGCGCCCGCGCCGAGCGGCCGTTCGAGGCGGCGCTGCGCGAGCTGGCCGGTCCGCAGCCGGCGGTGCTGCCGGCCGGCGTGCCGGGTGCGCTGGCCGACCTGGTGGCCGCCGACGACGGCCCGCCGCTGGCCGTCACGCTGCAACGCCGCGCCGACCTCGACCGGTTCCGCGAGTTCGTCGTCCACCGCTCGATCTACCACCTGCGCGAGGCCGACCCGCACAGCTGGGCGCTGCCCCGGCTCGGTGGGCCGGCGAAGGCCGCGCTCGTGGAGATCCAGACCGACGAGTACGGCAACGGCCGGCTGGACCGGATGCACGCCGAGCTGTTCCGCACCACGATGGACCGGCTCGGCCTGGACACCGGCTACGCCGCCCATCTGGACCGGGTGCCGGCGGTGACGCTGGCGACGAACAACCTGATGTCGCTGTTCGGCCTGCACCGGCGGCTGCGCGGGGCGCTGCTCGGGCACCTGGCCGCGTACGAGATGACCTCGTCGCTGCCGAACCGCCGCTACGGCAACGGACTGCGCCGGCTCGGCTTCGACGAGGTCGCCACGCGCTTTTACGACGAGCACGTCGAGGCCGACGCCGTACACGAGCAGATCGCCGCGTACGACATGTGCGGCGGGCTGGTCCGGGCCGAGCCGGCGCTCGCGTCCGACGTGCTGTTCGGGGCCGCCGCCGCGCTGGCACTGGACGCCCTCTTCGCCGCACACCTGCTCACCGCCTGGTCGACGGGCGAGTCGTCCCTGCGCCCACCCCAGCACGCCCTCGCCGCAGCCTGATCCCACTTTTCGCTCGCGATCTTGCGGTTCGGGCCCACTGCGTGCCCGGTTCGGGAGGTTTGCCGGGCACCGAAGTGCAAGATCGACGAGGTGGGGGTCAGGACTCGCGGTCGCTGCCGGCCCGGAAACCGGCGACCTTGTGCGTGCCGTCGCAGAACGGCTTGATCGCGCTCTTTCCGCATCGGCACAGCGCGACGGTGCCCCGGCGCGTATCGATCGGCGTGCCCTCGGGCGTGACCAGCGCGAAGTCGCCGCGTACCAGCAGTGGTCCGTCCCGGTACGGGGTGATGGTCGCCGCCGGGGTGCTCTCGTCGTCGGGCATGCGCGGTGCAGTGCCCGTCCCGGTCCGGCCCAAACCCGCACCCGAGCGCTGTTGCGCCCGCGACGGCGGGCACGCGGCGCGACGGCGTACCTGGGTGTCGCGGGCGGTGCGGTTACCGGGCGGGCCTTGGTCCTCACCCGTGGGGAGATGCCCCGTTTAGACCCCAGAGGGACGGGAAGCCGGGCCGCGTGGTGAGCGAACGAGTCGAACGGACGCCGGTCAGCGGCGCAGGGCTGCCCGCGGAGCGGGTGGTGGCGGCCGGCAGCGCCGCCCGGGTCCTGGTCGCCGTGACCGCCCGGGCGCTGCGCGGCGACGACTGCGGCGACCTCGGCCACCCGGGCGCGCTGTCCCGCCTCACCGGCGCGCCCGAGCCGGTACGCCGCGCCGCCGCCGTCCGGGCCGCCGGGCGGGCGGCGCTCACCGCCGGACAGATCGCCGCCGTGGACGCCGAGCGGGTGGCCGGGTGGTTCGCCGGGCAGTACCCGGACCGGCGCTGGCCCGGCGTGGTGCTCGGCTCGCCGCACGGCGCCGCCGCCCACCTCGCGGTGGCCCTGGGCGTGCCCTGGCTCCCTGCCGGGTTCGAACTGGCCGGGCAGTGGACCCGGGGGGCGGTGGACCGTCCGGACGCGGCGTACGCGCACGGAGCCACGCTGGCCGCCCGGCTGCTCGACGCCAACCCGCGCGTGCACGTACGCCAGGTGCACTGCCCGGCCAGCCGGGGCGCGGCAGCCGGCGCGGCGGTGACGTTCGCGGTGCGCTGGCGCACGCTGCCGAAGGCGTACGCGCGCTTCCTGGCCGACCGGCTGGAACCGGGCGCGCCGGTGCTGCTGCTGCACGACGCCCGCACCTGGCCGGTACGCGACTGCGGCGACGGGCACAGCTTCCAGGCCGGCTGCCCGGGCGGCGGCCTGGACCCGGTCGACTTCCACCCGGACGCCCGGGCGCTGGGCCAGGTGCTGCGCGCGGCCGGCGGTGACGAGACGCGCTGGACCGCGCCGGAGGTCACGGTGGCGGGCGCGTTCGCCGAACACGGCGTGGAGTCCGGTTTCGAGCACGACGCCCGCTCCTTCGGCGACCGGCACGGGCATCCGCTGCACCTGGTGGTCGTGCCGCAGCCGGACGCGCTGAGCGCGGTGACCGCCGACCTGTACCGGCGCTGGCTGCGGCGGGCCGGCAAGACCGGCAACCGGCTGGTGGTGGAGTGCGGCCGGCTGCTCGACCCGGCGCAGGTGCTGCGGGCCGGCCTGGTGCCCTACTGGTGCGAGAACGCCGCCGCGCGCCGGGTCGCGGGCGTCGAGTGGTGGCTGGCCGGCAGCGAGCCGTTCAGCTCGGTGGACGTGCTGCCCGAGCCGCCCGGCCTGCGCTCGCCCGCGTACGCGGGACTGCCCCAGTGGCTGGCGGTGGCCGGCTTCGGGCGCCGCCGGCGGGCCCTGGACCGAGGTGCCGCCCGCGGCTACCCGGTCGCCTCGGTACCCACCCGACGTGCCACGGAGGTGTTGCGCAACCAGCCCTGCGACCTGCCCGCGCCGCCGCCGCTGCGGATGGCCGAGGCCCTCACCGTCCTGCGTGACGCAGGCGCACACCAGGGCCTGCTGGTCCGCTGAACCGCCGCCGGGACCGGGCTGCCGGCCAACCTGGCGAAACTTCCTCGCGATCCTGCGGTCCGTGATTGAGTACCTACGGAGCGGGAAGACCGCTCGCCGCGAAACGGCCCACGACGCCGTGCGGCGGGCAGCCACCGCTTTCGACGTATCCGTCACGTAACCCAACTTCCTCACCCGGTGCGTGGTCCGACCACGCGCACGACCGGTTCCGACCGGGCGGGGGCTCTTCGGCGAGGGGGCGCGGATGTTCGGACAGACCACCACACCCACACCACCGACCACCGACCGGGGTCTGGAGGACCTGGACGCGGCGGCGCTCGCGTACGCGGCCCGGATCGAGGGCCTGCCACCGGAGCGGCGGCAGGAGGCGCGGGACGACCTGGTCCGGTTCGCGCTGCCGTTCGCCGGCCGGCTCGCCCGCCGCTACCGCGGGCGCGGTGAGCCGCTGGAGGACCTGGAGCAGGTGGCCCGTCTCGGCCTGGTCAACGCCGTCGACAGGTACGACCCGGAACGCGGTTCGTTCACCGCGTACGCGGCGATCACCATCGTCGGCGAGATCAAACGGCACTTCCGCGACCGCACCTGGGGCGTGCACGTGCCGCGCCGGCTGCGGGACCTGATCCTCGAGGTGGGACAGGCGACGGCGACGCTGACCAGCGAGCTGTCCCGCGCGCCCACAGTGGCCGAGTTGTCCGCCCGGCTGGAGACGCCGGAGGAGGAGATCCTCGCCGCGCTGGAGTCGGCTGCCGGCTACAGCCCGGCCTCGCTCAACGCGCCGGTGGGCGGCGAGAGCTCGGCCGAGTTCGGCGACCTGGTCGGCGAGTCCGACCACGCGCTGGAGTCGGTGGACGACCGGGTCACTGTCAGCGGCCTGCTGCACCGGCTGCCCTGGCGGGAGCGCCGCATCCTGGCGATGCGCTTCTACGGCAACCAGACCCAGGCGGAGATCGCCGCCCGGTTCGGCATCTCCCAGATGCACGTGTCCCGGCTGCTGTCGCGGGCGCTGACCTGGCTGCGTCAGGCGATGCTCGCCGACGCCCCGCCGCCCTGGCAGAACGGCGCGGCCGAGGCCGAGCCGGCGAAGGCGCGGATCTCGGTGCGGCAGAACGGCGACCGGGTCGTCGTCGAGGTCGGCGGCGAGGTGGACCGGGCCGGCGCGGACCAGTTGCGCCGGGCGGTGCTCCAGGCGGTCACCGGCCAGCCCCGCGAGGTGGTGGTCGACCTGGTCGGCGCCGGTGGTTTCGACGCCGGCGGGATCGCCGCGCTGATGGCCGGCCGGGAGGCCGCCGCGCGTACCGGGGTGCCGCTGCGGCTGACCCGGGTGCAGCCGGCGGTGCGCCGCTCGCTGACCGCGGCCGGACTGCCGGCCGCCGACTGACCGACCAGCACGTGCCGCGCCGGCTTCCCACCACGGGAGCCGGCGCGAGGCGTACGACGAGAGGGCCGGCGCCCGACGGCGCCGGCCCTCGTCCGGTGTCTCAGTTCTCCGGGGTGTCCCCGTGCCCGCGCGGGTGCCGCCACCTGTCGTTGCGCTGGTCGTCGCGCTCGGCGTTGAGCGCGCTGCCCTCCGGCTCGTCGGTCTCCTCGAAGCTGGGCCGGCGCACCTCCTCCGGCTCCGGCACCTCCACCGGGCGCGCCCCGGACTGCGGAGCGGGCTGGTAGTCCACCGCCTCGGGCGCGCCGTACGCGCCGCCGGCCGACGGCGACTCCGGCACGTGCCGCTCGTGGTGCATCTCCTCGCGGAACGACTGCGGTGGCTTGGTGGTGCGCTGCGGCAGATCGCGGCCCAGGTCGGAGACGAGCGGGCCGTACTTGAGGTCGAACGCCGGCCGCTCGGAGCGGATGCGCGGCATCCGGTCGAAGTTGCGCAGCGGCGGCGGGCAGGTGGTGGCCCACTCCAGCGAGTTGCCGAAACCCCACGGGTCGTCCACTGTGACCATCGCGCCGTACCGCCACGACTTCCAGATGTTCCAGATCACAAACAGGGTGGACGCGCCGAGGATGAACGAGCCGATGCTGGAGATCGTGTTCAGCGTGGTGAAGCCGTCGCCGGGCAGGTAGTCGGCGTACCGGCGGGGCATGCCCTCGTTGCCGAGCCAGTGCTGCACCAGGAACGTGGCGTGGAAGCCGATGAACATGGTCCAGAAGTGCATCTTGCCCAGCCGTTCGTCGAGCAGCCGCCCGGTCATCTTCGGGAACCAGAAGTAGAGCCCGCCGAACGCGGCGAACACGATGGTCCCGAACATCACGTAGTGGAAGTGCGCCACCACGAAGTAGCTGTCGGTGACGTGCCAGTCCACCGGCGGGCTGGCCAGCAGCACCCCGGTCAGGCCGCCCAGCAGGAACGTCACCAGGAAGCCGACGGCGAACAGCATCGGCGTCTCGAACGTGATCTGTCCCTTCCACATGGTGCCGATCCAGTTGAAGAACTTCACTCCGGTCGGCACCGCGATCAGGAAGCTCAGGATGCTGAAGAACGGCAGCAGCACCTGCCCGGTGGCGAACATGTGGTGCGCCCAGACGGTCATCGACAGCACCGTGATGGCGATGGTGGCCAGCACCAGGCCGGTGTAGCCGAAGATCGGCTTGCGGGAGAACACCGGGATGATCTCGGTGATGATGCCGAAGAACGGCAGCGCGATGATGTAGACCTCGGGATGGCCGAAGAACCAGAACAGGTGCTGCCAGAGCATCGGCCCGCCGGTCGTCGAGTCGTACACGTGCGAGTGCAGCAGCCGGTCCGAGGCCAGCGCCAGCAGCGCGGCGGCCAGCAGCGGGAACACGAAGATCACCAGGACGCTGGTGAGCAGCGCGTTCCAGGTGAAGATCGGCATCCGGAACATGGTCATGCCCGGCGCGCGCAGCGTCACGATCGTGGTGATCAGGTTGACCGCGCCGAGGATCGTGCCCAGACCGGACACGGCCAGGCCGACCACCCACATGTTCGCCCCGACGCCGGGGGAGTGCTGCGCGGTGCTCAGCGGTGTGTACGCGGTCCAGCCGAAGTCCGCCGCGCCGGCCGGGGTGGCGAACCCGCCCACGACCATGAGCGCGCCCAGGAAGTAGAGCCAGTACGCGAACGCGTTCAGCCGGGGGAACGCCACGTCGGCGGCGCCGATCTGCAGCGGCACCAGGTAGTTGGCGAACCCGAAGAACAGCGGGGTGGCGAACAGCAGCAGCATCACCGTGCCGTGCATGGTGAACATCTGGTTGTACTGCTCGGGGGAGACGACCTGCATCCCCGGCCGGGCCAGCTCCACCCGGATGATCAACGCCAGGATCCCGCCGACGATGAAGTACCCGAACGACGTGATCAGGTAGAGCAGGCCGATCTGCTTGGCGTCGGTGGTCCGCAGCAACCGCCACAGCGCGTTGCCCTTCACCGCCTCCCGTACGGGCCCGGGGTAGCCCCCGAACCGGGCCGGCGCGAGGATCGCGGGCCCTCGGTCTCGTGCCGGTTCCGTGACTACCCGCTTGGGCATGGCATCTCACCCCGTGTGACGACAGACAGGACGGGCGGGCGTACCCGGCCCTCTGCCCATGTAACCAGGCGAGAGCGGAGAATTCGGTCAATTAGCCGGGAGCATGGCCCAGACGACCTTGCCGGCGCCGACCGGAGTGCTGCCCCAGCGCTGGGTCAGCTCGCGGACCAGCATCAGCCCGCGGCCGCCCTCGGCACGCGGATCGCGGCTGCTCGCGGCGCGGGCGTCGGCCGGGCTGCCGTCCATCACCGCGACCCGCAGGTACGGCCGGCGCAGCGTCAGCGTCACGTGCATCGGGGTGCCGGCGTGCCGCACCACGTTGCCGACCAGCTCGGTGAGCACCAGCGACGCCGGGCCGGCCAGCTCCGGCACGTTCCACCTGCCGCACGCCTCCGTGACCAGCTCCCGGGCCCGCCGGCAGGCGCCGGCGACCGGCTCCAGCCGGGCCCGCAGCCGGGGCGCCGCCTCCGCTCCGGCCAGCGCGGTCGCCTCGGCGCAGTCCCGGCGCACCGGCACCACCCGGCAGGCGGTGGTCTCGTTCAGCCAGGCCGCCGTCTCGGCGCAGGGAGCGGCGAGCACCATCGGCACCGCCGGCCAGTCGGCGGCGCGCCGCGCGGCGGCGGCGAAGACGGACAGGGCCAGCGGCTCGCCGACCTCGATCTCCTCCAGGTCGACCACCAGGGCGTCCGGCTGCGCGGCGAGGCAGTTGTCGAGCACCTCGTGCACCGCGCGCATCGTGCCCAGGTCGAGCGCTCCGGCCAGCCGTACGACAGTGACCGGCGACTCGTCGCGGACCTCGCACCTGATCCGGGTCACCATCGCCGCCTCGTTTCCTTCTCGTCGGGGAGGGCCGCCCGGCCGGGGCGATCGCCGCCTCCCGCAGCCGGAGGACTACGGACGTACCCGGGCCCCGGACCGGTGAAACCGGGCATCGGGGCCGCCGGGGCGCAGGTCAGCGGCGGTCCCCGCGCCGCGCCGCGACCAGCCCCAGCGCCAGCATGGCGGCGCCCAGCAGCAGGTGCAGCCACGAGTCGGCGCGGTTGACCGCGAGCGCGTTCGCCGCGTCGCGTCTGTCGACCGCCAGACCGAAGAGCCACAACGCCAGGTAGACCGCACCGGCGCCGACGAGGAACGCGCGGGCGCCGGCGACGGTACGGGCCAGCGCCAGCCCGGCCAGGCCGAGTACCAGGTGCACCAGGTTGTGCACAGCCGAGACCTGGAACACACCGAACAGCCGGGCGCCGGAGCCCGGCCCGGCGAAGCGCAGATCCGCGTAGTCGCTGGTGATGCCCGGCACGAAGCCCAGCGCGCCGAGCAGCAGCAGGAGCACGGCGAACCCCGAGGCGATCCGGCGTACCGGCGCCCGCCCGTCGGCCGGGTTGCGCCGTGCCCGGGAGTGCGCCATCGAGTTCGTCACGCCGGCCTCCTCGCCACCGCGGGAAGCGCCGGTTTCCCGCGCCCGGCGGGGGCAAACGCCGGCCCGGCCGCGCGGGGCAGCCGGGCCGGTGCGGCTCAGGCCGGCTGCAGCGGCTTCGTCACGCCCGCCCGGACCCGGTCGTACAGCTCGACGTACTGCTGTGCCATCCGGGCCGGGGTGAACCGCCGGGCCGCCTCCCGCCGGCACTCGGCCGGCTCCAGCCCGGCGGCGGCGAGCACCAGGTCACCCAGCTCACGCTCGTCGTCGGTGAGCAGGCCGGTGCGGCCGTGCTCGATCAGCTCCGGCAGGCAGCCCCGGGCGGTGGCCACCACCGGCGTGCCGAGCGACAGCGACTCGACCACAGCCGTACCGCCCGGCTCCTCCCAGCGCAGCGGGAACAGCGACGCCCGCGCCGAGGCGACCAGGTCGTCGCGCTCCCGCCCGGCGACAGTGCCGACCCAGCGCACCCGGTCGTCGTCGACGTACGGCGCCACCTGGTCGTAGAAGAAACGCACGTCCGGGTTCTGCCGGGCCTCGTCGCCGGCCGCGGCCAGATCCTCCGGCCGGTGGTACGGGCCGACCGGCCCGGCCAGAACCAGCCGGAAGCCGGTCTCCTGCGCCAGCCGGGCGCCCAGGTCCTGCCCCTTGCCCGGGTTGATCCGGCCGAGGATCACCACGTGGTCGCCCTTGGCCACCGGCGCGTGCCGGTCCGCGTCGACCGCGAGCGGGGTGGACAGGTGCACGTGCCCCACCGAGTGCGCGCGCAGCGCCTCCGGAGCGCGCGCCAGCTGCGACGCGGACACGCCGTTGACCCGTACCCGGTCGCCGCCGTCGAGGTTGCCGTACAGCTCCGGGTGCTTGGCCAGGTCCCAGTGCAGCGTGTGCAGCACCGGCGGGGCGTCCGGGCCCATCGCGGCGAGCGTGGCCAGCCCGACCGCCTCCACGTGGTCGTGCACCAGGTCGATGTCGTCGCGGGCGTGCAGCGCCCGCACCACCTCGGACAGGTGCGCCTGGGAGACGCCGCAGACCTGGTTGTACGGCCGCTGCAACGCGTGGAACTGGCCGTCCGGGAAGACCGCGATCCGCTCGTCGACCGGCAGCGTGCTGCTCTCCACCGAGGCGAGCACCACCCGTACGCCCAGGCGGCGCAGCTCCGGCACCAGCGTGGCGATCACGTTCTCGATGCCGCCGTAGCCCGGCGGAGGCACGGACAGCCACGGCCCGGCGTTCATCAGCACGGTGAGCGTCATGCGCTGTCCTCTCTCAGGGTTTCCCCGCTCACGCGGCCGCCACCCGGCGGCGGGGAAGGCGGTGCCGCATCTGCGCCAGCGGCGGGCGTTCCTGCACCGACACGTCGTTGACCACGATCTCGCGGTCCAGGTTGGGCAGCGTCTCCGAGCCGCCCCGGCGGAACTGGGTCAGCAGCGCGGTCGGCGCCACCCCCGGCGCCGCCCACCCGCGTCGTTGCAGCCGCGACCAGGCGGTCAGCATGATCTGCGCGGACATCCGGCCCAGCGCGGCGGTGTCCTGGTGCCGGTGCTTGCGCTCACCCAGGTCGACCTGGGCCAGCGCGTCCAGCCCGACCATCTCCAGCAGGTCGATCAGCATGGCCGTCTCGACGCCGTACCCGGTGACGAACGGCACCCGCTCCAGCACCTCGCGGCGGCCGGCGTACTCGCCCGCGAGCGGTTGCACGAAACCGGCCAGCTCCGGCCAGAACAGGTTCAGCAGCGGCCGGGCCATCAGCTCCGTCACCCGCCCGCCGCCGTCGGGCTCCACACTCGTCGCACCGACCAGCGGCCGGTGGTAGAAGCCCTTCACGAACTCCACGCCCGGATCCGTCAGCAGCGGCCCGAGCAGCCCGGTCACGAAATGCGGCCGGAACTCGCGCAGGTCGGCGTCGACGAACGCGACCACGTCCCCCTCGGCCGCGGCCAGCCCGGCCCAGAGCGCGTCGCCCTTGCCGGTCAGGCGGGGCAGCCCACGCGTCATCGCGTCCTGGCTGACCACCTCGGCGCCGGCGGCGCGCGCCACCTGCGCGGTCCGGTCGGTGGACCGGGAGTCCACCACGATCAGCTCGTCGACGAGCGGCACACGGTCCATCAGGTGTTCCCGGACGGTCGACACGATCGCGCCGACCGTCGCCTCCTCGTTGCGGGCCGGCAGCACCACGCTGACCCGGCTCGCGCCCTTGGCGCGTACCAGTCGCCGCGCCGGCCAGTCGTCGGCGGTGCTGGTGCGGTACGTGGCCCACGCCTCCACCACAGGTGAGACGGTCGAATCTGATTCCCGCACGGGCACCCCCCATTAGTGGTGGAATCGCGAATCATGGTTTTCCCAATCCCGCATCCGCGCTAACCGGATCTTGCCTAACAACCTGATCACCAGGTGCGTACCGGGCGGTTCCGGGCGGATGAACGTTGCGTTGCGCCCCCCGGCGGCGTTTCGCGCGCGGCCGCCGGGGGGAGTGGTGACCGCAGTCTTCCAGTCGTGGCGAGAGGGTTGGTCGGATGCGTACCTGCCGGGTGGGACTAGTCGGAGCCGGTGGGGTGGCACAACGCCACGCCCGGGTGCTCACGGGCTTCGAGGACGTGGAGCTGCTCGGTGTGACGGACGTCGCGCCGGACGCGGCGGGGGCGCTCGCCGGCACGTACGGCGGCCGGGTGTTCCGCGACGTGGACGAGCTGCTCGCGGCCGGGCCGGACGCGGTGTACGTCTGCGTGCCGCCGTTCGCGCACGGCCCGGTCGAGGAGGCGGTGGTCGCAGCTGGGGTACCGATGTTCGTGGAGAAGCCGGTGGCGCTGGACCTGGAGACCGCCGAGCGGGTCGCCGCGCTGGTGCAGCAGCAGGGGCTGCTCACCGGCGTCGGGCACCACTGGCGTTACCTGCACGTCGTGGAGGAGGCGCGGCGGCTGCTCGCCGGCCGTCCGGTGCGGATGGTCAACGGTGCCTGGCTGGACAAGGTGCCGCCGGTGGCGTGGTGGGCGCGGCGGGACCGCTCCGGCGGCCCGGTGGTCGAGCAGGCCGCGCACGTGCTGGACCTGGTCCGGCTGCTGGCCGGTGAGGCGGTCGAGGTGACCGCGTACGGCGACGGCGCCCCGCCGCCGGTCGACGGCGCCGACATCGACTCGGTGACCGCCGCCACGCTGCGGTTCGGCTCCGGTGCGGTCGGCACGCTCGCCGCGTCCTGCGTGCTCGGCTGGAAGCACCGGGCCGGTCTGGAGATCCTCGCCGACGGGCTGGCGCTGTGGCTGGCCGAGGACGGCCTGACCGTGCGTGACGCCGACGGCGAGCGGCACGTTCCCGCCGATCCGGACGGCGCGCGGGTAGCAGTCGACCGGGCGTTCGTCGACGCCGTCTGCGGCCTCGGCGACGACGTCCGGGTGCCGTACGCGGAGGCGCTGCGCACCCACCGGCTCGCGCTGGCGGTGGCCGAGTCGGCGCGTACCGGACGGCCGGTGGCGTTGCCGACCGGGCCGGCGTCCCGACTGTCCGCGCCGGTCGCGGACGCGGGGGTGAGCGTCGATGCGTGACCGGGTGGTGGTGGTCGGCGGTCCCGGCCGGGTCGAGCTGGCCGAACTGGACGCGCCGGAGCTGCGCGAGGGCACGTTCCGGGTGGAGACGCTCTACAGCGGCGTGTCCGCCGGCACCGAACTGAGCTTCGTCAAGGGCACCAACCCCTACCTGCACGTCACCTGGGACGCCGCGCTCGGGCTGTTCCGGCCCGGCGGGGCGAGCACGCCGTACCCGGTCACCCGGCTCGGCTACATGCAGGTCGGGCGCGTGGTGGAGAGCCGGACCCCGGCCGTCGCGGTGGGCGAGGTCGGCGCCATGACGTACGGCCACCGCAGCGGCTGGGTCGCCGACCCGCTCACCGAGCGGTTCGTGCCGCTGCCCGACGACCTTGATCCGCTGCTCGGCGTGTACGTCGCGCACATGGGCCCGATCTGCGCCAACGGGCTGCTGCACGCCGCGGCCGACCTGTGCGGCGCCGACGTGCGCACGCTGGGCGACGGCGTACGCGGCCGCCGGGTGGCCGTGGTGGGTGGCGGCGTGGTGGCGCTGCTGACCGCCCTGTTCGCCCGCAGGCACGGCGCCGCCTCGGTGGTCGTGGTCGACCCGACGCCGGCCCGGCGGCAGGTCGCCGAGGCGCTCGGCCTGGACACGCTCGACCCGGACGCGGACGACCCGGCGGTGGTGCTCAAGACGCGGTGGAACCACGCCGCCGGGGACCGGGGCGCCGACGTGGTCTTCCAGTGCCGGGGCCAGGACTGGGCGTTGCAGCTCGCGCTGCGCCTGCTGCGCCCGCAGGGCACCGTGGTCGACCTGGCGTTCTACCAGGGCGGCGCGGACGCGGTCCGGCTCGGTGAGGAGTTCCACCACAACGGGCTGTCGCTGCGCTGCGCGCAGATCGGCCGGGTGCCGCGCGGGCTGGCCCCGACCTGGGACCGGGAGCGGCTGTCGGCGGAGACGGTGGAGCTGCTGCGCCAGTACGGGGACGTGATCCGTAAGCACCTGATCTCCGCAGTGGTCCCCCTGGACGAGGCCCCGGCCCTGCTGACCGACCTGGCCGAGCGCCGCCGCACAGAACTCCAGGTGGTCCTCACCCCCTGACCCCACCCCCACCCGCCCCCTTTCCAGGGCGTCGATCATGAGGTTGGCGGCGACAAAACGGGCGCCGGACGCCGCCAACCTCATGATCGACCGAAGCGGACGCGAAGGGCGGAACCCGGCGCGCGGCGGGCGGGGGTCACAATCGGCTCCGGTTCGCGTACCGTTGCCGCTCATGGGTGTGTCGCAACGGTTGAAGACCAGGTTCCGCCGGTTCCTCCAGCGCCCGGGGACGACTGTCGACCTGGCGCCGCTGGAGAAGCTGCTGCCGGCGATCGAGGCGCGCGAGGCGGACCTGGAGCAGCTCTCCGACGCCGAGCTGACCGAGGCCGCCGGCCGGGCCACAGGGTACGAGGAGATCTGCGCGATCGGCCGCGAGGCGGCCCGGCGCGGGCTCGACCAGCGCCCCTACGACGTGCAGCTGCTCGGCGCGATGGCGCTGCTGTCCGGCAAGGTCGCCGAGATGGCCACCGGTGAGGGCAAGACGCTCACCGCGACTGTCGCCGCGTACGGGCACGTGCGGCTGGGCAACGGCCCGGTGCACGTGCTCACCGTCAACGACTACCTGGCCCGCCGCGACGCCGAGTGGATGACGCCCGTCTACGACCTGCTCGGGCTGACCGTCGGCTGGGTCAACGAGGCGTCCACGCCCGACGAGCGGCGCGCCGCGTACGGCTGCGACGTCACCTACGTGTCGGTCAGCGAGGCCGGCTTCGACTTCCTGCGCGACCAGCTCGTCACCGACCTGGCCGACCGGGTGCAGCCGCCGCTGAAGACCGCGATCGTGGACGAGGCCGACTCGATCCTGATCGACGAGGCCCGGGTGCCGATGGTGCTGGCCGGCGCGGTCGGCGGCGAGCAGGACCCGGTGCACGCCGCGGCCGCGCTCGTGCGCGGGCTGCGCAAGGGCAAGCACTACACGGTCGCCGAGGACGGCCGCAGTGTCGCCTTCACCTCGGTCGGCCTGGCCACCGTCGAGGCCAAGCTCGGCGGCATCGACCTGTACGACGAGGAGCACGTCGGGCAGCTCTCCGCGGTGAACGTGGCGCTGCACGCGCACGCCCTGCTGCACCGGGACGTGGACTACATCGTCCGGGACGACTCGGTCGAGCTGATCGACGAGATGCGCGGCCGGGTCGCCCAGCGCCGCCGCTGGCCGGACGGGCTCCAGGCCGCGGTCGAGGCGAAGGAGGGCCTGGACGCCACCGCCGAGGGCGAGGTGCTGGGCACGATCACCGTGCAGGCGTACATCGCGCTCTACCCGACTGTCTGCGGCATGACCGCGACCGCGGTGCTCGTCGGCGACCAGCTCCGCGAGTTCTTCGGCCTCGAGGTCGCGGTGATCCCGCCGAACACCCCCTGCGTCCGCGAGGACGAGCCGGACCGGATCTACGCCACCCGCGCCGAGAAGGAGGAGGCGCTGGTCGACGAGATCACGCGCTGCCACCAGGCGGGGCGGCCGGTGCTGGTCGGCACGCTCGACGTCAAGGAGTCCGAAGGGCTGGCCGCCGCGCTCAACGCCGCCGGCGTCTCCTGCGTGGTCCTCAACGCCAAGAACGACGACGAGGAGGCCGGCATCATCGCGGAGGCCGGCGCGTACGGCGCGGTGACGGTCTCCACCCAGATGGCCGGCCGGGGCGTGGACATCCGGCTGGGCGGCAGCGACCAGGCCGACCGGGACCGGGTGGCGGAACTGGGCGGCCTGTACGTGATCGGCAGCGGCCGGCACGACAGCCGCCGGGTCGACGACCAGCTCCGCGGCCGGGCCGGCCGGCAGGGCGACCCGGGCGGGTCGGTGTTCTTCGTCAGCCTGGAGGACGACCTGGTGGTCCGGCACGCCGGCGACACCGTGCCGGCCTCGCCCCGGATGAACGCCGACGGCCTGGTCACCGACCCGCAGGTCGACTACGCGGTCGAGCACGCCCAGCGCGTCGCCGAGGGCGTCAACCACGAGATCCACCGCAACACGTGGCGCTACAGCCAGGTGATCGAGCAGCAGCGCAAGGCGCTCGCCGAGCGCCGGGAGCGGCTGCTGACCAGCGACATCGCCGCGCTGATGCTGCTGGAGCGGGTGCCGGAGAAGGCCGGCGAGATGGACGAGGACCTGCTCGCCGACGTGGCCCGCAAGATCGCCCTCTATCACCTGGACCGGCTCTGGGCCGACCACCTGGCCGAGCTGTCCGAGGTACGCGAGGGCGTGCACCTGCGGGCGCTGGGCCGGCTCGACCCGCTCGACGAGTTCCACCGCAGCGCGGTGCCGGCGTTCAACGCGCTGGTGCCCGAGATCGAGACGCGGACCGTGGCCACGTTCGAGGAGACCGAGTTCGACGAGGGCTGGGAGCCGGACTCGTCGAAGCTGGTGCGCCCGAGCGCCACCTGGACGTACCTGGTGCACGACAACCCGTTCGGCTCGGAGCTGGACCGGCTGATCGCCTCGGTGGGCCGGCGGCTCATCTCCGGGTCGCGCTGACCCGCGCCGAAGGCCCCTTCCGGTGCAACCGGGAGGGGCCTTTTTGCGCGGTTTCGCCCGCGGTCTGCGAGGGTAGTAGGCCGGGGCCCGGCCACAGGAGGGACGGACATGGGACAGGCAACGGTGCCGGACGGGGAGACCGCGTGGACGTACGCGGGGACGGTGGAGGCCCCGGCCCGGTGAACCTCGACACGCGCCAACCCATGATCGACAACCTCGGTGTGCTGGAGACGGCCGCGCTGCTGCGCGAGCTGACCGCCGGTCTGATCGGCGTGGCCGGGTTCGACGAGGCGCTCGACCGCCTGGTCCGGATCGCCCGCGACGCCGTGCCGGGCGTGGACTGCTGCGGCTTCACCGCGCTGCGCGCCGGTGAGCCCGCCGGGGTGGCCGCCTCCGACCCGGACCGGGCCGAGCTGGACGACCTGCGGCACGGCCCGGACACACCGGCCCTGACGGCGATCCGCCGACGGGAGATGATCATCGCGGGCGGGCTGTCCGACGAGACGCGCTGGCCGGCCTGGAGCGAGCGGGCCCGCGTGCTCGGCGTGCACGGGGTGATCTCCGCGCCGGTCGACGTGGACGAGCAGGTCATCGGCGCGATCAACCTGTACGCCGAGTCGCCCGACGCGCTCACCCCCCGGCACCAGCTCACCGCGATGCTGCTCGCCGAGCACGCCGGGCTGCTGCTGGCCGCCGCGCGCGACCGTGAGCGGGCCGCCAGCCGGGCCGGTGAGATCGACGACTCGCTGCTGGCCGAGGGAGTGGTCGGGCAGGCCGTCGGTGTGATCATGACGCAGCGCGGCTGTCCCGCCCCGGAGGCGCTGCGGGTGCTGCGCAGCGCCGCGTCCTCGCTGGACATCCCGCTGCGCGAGGTGGCCGAGCGGCTCGTGCTGACCGTCTCCCGGCCCCGGGACAACTGAGCGACAGTCGTTTCACCCCGCGGCGCCTCGGGTAGCACTCTGGACTGGTGAGCTGCGCCGACCTGGGGAGGAAGCGATGCAGAGCCGACTGCGGGTGCAGGGGCATCCCATCCAACCGATGCTTGTCACGTTCCCGTTCGGCCTGTTCGTCTGCGCCGCGGTCTTCGACCTGGCCGACGTGGCGGGCGGTCCGGCGTTCCTCGGTGAGGTGGGCTACTGGACCGCGGTGGCTGCGCTCGTCGCCGCCGGGCTCACCACCGTCGCCGGCCTGGTCGACCTGTGGGACGTCCGCGCCGGGCGCACCAGCCGGACCGTGCTGACGTTCAATCTCGTCAACGCCGTGATGGCGGGGCTGTTCCTGCTGTCCTGCCTGATCCGGGCGAACGCCCCGCAGCGCGGCGCGAACGGCGCCCTGCTCGCCGCCGAACTCGTCGCGCTCGCCGTCGGTGCGGTCGGCGTGGCCCTGGGCGCGCGGCTGATGCAGCAGTTCGACCGGGCCACCGAGCCGACCGGCTTCGAGACGTTCGGCGACGTGCCCCCCGGGTCCACAGTCGAGATCGCCCGCCCGCGCCCGTTCTGACCCGGCCGAAATCCGTTGCCGCGGCCGTCGCCGGGCGGCAGGCTCGCGGGCATGGTCCGCACGTTCTCCGAACTCGTAGCCGAGGCCGAGGCCGCGCCGGTGGAGGGCTGGGGCTTCGACTGGCTGCGCGGCCGCGCCACCGAGGAGCGCCCGCCCTGGGGGTACGCACGCCTGGTGGGCGACCGGATGGCCGCCGTGAGGGCGGCGCTGGACGTCGACACCGGCGGGGGAGAGGTGCTGGCCGAGGCGCCCGCGCCGCCGCCGCTGCTGGTCGCCACCGAGGCGTGGCCGCCGAACGTGCCGGTGGCCCGGCGCAACCTGCGTCCGCTCGGCGCGACAGTGGTACGGGTGGCCGACCGGCCGCCGCTGCCGTTCCGGGATGCCGCCTTCGACCTGGTCGTGAGCCGTCATCCGGTGCACACCTGGTGGGGCGAGGTGGCCCGGGTGCTGCGCCCCGGCGGCACCTACCTGTCCCAGCAGATCGGCCCCGGCACGGTGCGGGAGCTGAGCGAGGCGATCCTCGGGCCGCTGCCGCCACCGGAGCACCGGCACCCGGAGGTGGCGGTCGCCGACGCGCGGGCTGCCGGGCTCACAGTCGTCGACCTGCGCGAGGCGACGCTGCGTACCGTCTTCCACGACGTCGGCGCGGTGGTCTGGTTCCTGCGCAAGGTGGTCTGGACGGTGCCCGGCTTCACAGTCGGCCGTTACACCGACGAGCTGCGCCGCCTGGACGAGCGGATCCGCGCCGAGGGACCGTTCGTCGCGTACGCCCGCCGTTTCCTCATCGAGGCGCACCGGGGCTGAGCGGACCGGGCCGGTGCGCCGCGGCGTGGTGCGCGGCCAGCACGTCGGCGCCGAAGTCACCGGCGGGGCGGCGCAGCACGGTGTGCGCGTGGTTGCCGTCGTCGGTGGTGTTGTCGTACTCGATCAGCAGGTCGTCGCCCTGCACCCGGTAGTAGTGCCGCCGGCCCGGCTCGACCGGGCCGGCCCAGGCGAAGTGCAGCTCGCCGCCGTCGAGCCGGTCGGCCTCCCGGGCCGCCAGCTCCGGCGGCAGCCGGTCCAGGTAGAGCGCGACCAGCCGGTCGAGCAGCGCCCGGCCGGTGGGCCGCAGCCGCCCTCGGGTACGCCGGGCGGGTCGAGCCGGCCCGGTGCGGTGGCGCGGGTGGCGCTGATGATGTCGGCCGGCGCCTCCTCGGCGATGATCGCGGCGGACCGGCCGGCCGGGCCGAGCACGTCGAGCAGCTCGCGGGCCAGGTCCTCCTCGGGGCCCAGGGGCCGGGAGACCGGGCGCCCGGAATGCCGGACGGTGGCCGGGTTGGCGCCGAGGAACACCGGCGCGGGGGAGACCCGGTCGTCGGCGACGGTCATGCTCACCGACAGGTGGTGTCCCTCGAACCGCCAGGCCCAGTCGTCGTCGCGGGCCGGGTCGCCGAAGACGGCCACCCAGTAGTCACCGCTGTGCCGGCCGCGCCGCCAGTCCTCGGCCCGGTCCAGCACCTCTTCCAGGGCCATCACGGCCATGGCCTGCGCGTACGCGGCCGGGCTGAGCGCGGTGGCGAGCAGCCGGTGCGCGGCCTTGCGGGCGGTGACGTCCAGGCCGGCGAGCGTGACGCCGGGCCGGGGCCGCGGCCGGTACTCCAGCCACCGGCGGGCCGGCTCGTCGTCGAAGGCGTGCCGGGCGGCGTCGCGGGCCGGCTCGTCCAGTGCCGCCAGGAACGCCGCGGCCGCCGTGCGCATCTGCTCGGGTACGGGATCCTCCACCGTCCCTGTATACCGCCCGCCGCTCACGCGCGGCCGAGCAGCGCCAGCATGTCGGGCAGCTCGAAGAACCGCGCGGTCTCGACCGCGGACGGGCCGCCGTGGTCCGGGTCGGCGCCGGCGTCGAGCAGCGCGCGGACCGCCGCCGCCTGACGCCGGAACACGGCCGCGGCGAGCGCGGTCTGCCCCCTGTCGTTGACCCGGGCCGGGTCGGCGCCCCGGGCCAGCAACGCGGCAACCGTGTCCGGGTGGGCGTGGTACGCGGCGAGGATCAGCAGCGTGTCGCCCTTGGCGTTGGTGAGGTTGACCGGCAGCCCGGCGTCCACGTTGGCCGCCAGCTCCTCGGTGGCGCCGGCCCGGGCCAGGTCGAACATCCGGTGGGCGAAGGCGATGGTCTCGTCGTCGAGTTCGTCGGGCATCCGCCCAGGCTATGGCGTCGCGGCCGGGCGCGCCTGGTAGCTTGCGCAGCCGGGCACGGGAGGCGCGCGCATGGACGATCGGGTGTACGTGGGCAACGCGGCGGTGGACGGCGCGACCGACGCGGGCTGGCTGCTGGGCCACTTCAAGCCGGCCGGGGACGTGCGGCACAGCACCGACGTGGAGGTGAAGTGGGGCGTGCACCCGGCGGGGGAGACCCGGTCCCGGTGGGCCACCGGTGAGCGGCGTACCGCCCTGCTGGTGCTGATCAGCGGCGCGTTCCGGATCGAGCTGCCGGACCGCACGGTGGTGCTGCGCGCGCCCGGTGACTACGTGGTGTGGGGCCGGGGCGTGGACCACTCCTGGTACGCCGAGCGGGAGTCCACGGTGCTCACCGTCCGCTGGCCGTCCGTGCCGGGTTACAAGGTGGATCCGCCGGTCCTCCGCTGAGCCGCGCCCGCCGTCCCAGCATTCGGTATTACCTACTAAACCGATAGGCTTTACCGTCTAAGCTGTGCGGGTACATCCGCTCCGCACCGTGAGGACGCACCGCCGATGACCAGCACCGCACCGCCCGACCTGCTCGCCGTCGCCGCCCGCTGGGCGAACCCGGACGGCTGGCCGGTGCCGTTGCGGTTCGATGCGCCGCAACGCTGGTACGCCCGGCTGGACGCCGACGACGCGCACGAGGTGTGGGTGCTGAGCTGGCTGCCCGGACAGGCCACCGACCTGCACGACCACGGCGGCTCCGCAGGCGCCTTCCTGGTCGTGGCCGGCGTGCTCACCGAGGAGACGGTGAGCGGCGGACGGCTGCGCCCGCACCGGCTCGCCGCCGGAGCCGGCCGGCGCTTCGGCGTCCGGCACGTGCACCAGGTCACCAACCGCGGCGACGAGCCCGCCGTCAGCGTGCACGTGTACCGGCCGGCGCTGACCCGGATGACCCGCTACCACCTCGTCGCCGGCCGGCTCCGGGTCGCCGAGGTGGCCCGAGCCGGCGTGGCCTGGTGAGCCGCACCCGCAACCCCGACGAACGGAAGGACGCCACGATGGCGCAGACCCCCACCCGCACCGAGCGCTGTCCGGTCCCGCCGCCCGGCTCGCGGGGCATCGACGAGATCCTCGCCGCCGCCCGGACCCGCCTTCGCCGCCTCGACCCGGAGCAGGCCCACCTGGCATGCCGGGGCGGCGCGCTGCTGGTGGACATCCGCCCGGCCGCCCAGCGCGCCGCGCAGGGCACCGTACCCGGCTCTCTCGTGGTCGAGCGCAACGTGCTGGAGTGGCGCTTCGACCCGCGCTGCGCGGCACGGCTGCCGCAGGCGTCCGGATACGACGTCCCGGTGATCGTGCTCTGCCAGGAGGGCTACACCTCGTCGCTGGCCGCCGCCGCGCTCCAGGACATCGGCCTGCACCGGGCCACCGACGTCGTCGGCGGCTTCGCCGCCTGGCAGATCGCCGGCCTGCCCACCCTCGGTCCCACCCCGCCGACCCGACCCTCGTCCGCCGCGCCCCCGGTCACCGCCGGCGGGGCGCTCCGCTGACCGTCCCGCCGCATCCGGCGGGGCGGGGCGACCGCCCGCACAGGAGGCTCCCATGTCCGTCGTCGCCCTCACCACCCGTCCGGCCCGATCGGGCCGCCCCGACCGGGCCGTGCCGCCCCGGCCGCGTACCGCACCGACGCTCACCATCACGCTCGACCTGGGTACCGGGCCGCTGACGCCGGGCCTCGCGCGCCTGGTCGACCTGCTCGACGAACTCGCCGCCACCGGCGAAGGGCATGCCGCCTTCGGCGAAGGACCGGCCGGACCGGACGGCCGCCCGGCCGCCCGTACCGTGCTCGACCTGCGCCGCGGCGACGCGCCCGCCCCCGCCTCGCCCGCCCCCGGCGGCGTGCGCATCCTCACCGGCACCCGGCGCGTCCGCCGCGGCGGCGCCGAGATCCCGCTGACCCGCATCGAGTACGACCTGCTGCTGTTCCTCGCCGAACATCCCCGCCGCGTGTTCACCCGCCTGCAACTTCTCGCGAACGTCTGGGGCTACGAGCACGCGGTGGCGCGCACCGTCGACGTGCACGTGCGCCGGCTGCGGGCCAAGTTCGGGCCGGAGACGCCGCTGGTGACCACCGTGTACGGCGTGGGCTACCGCCTCGCCGACGACGCCGCGATCGTCGTGGACCGCGACGCCTGACCGAGGCCGACCGGCACGCGGCGCACCCGGTCCCGGGGTGCGCCGCGTTCACGTCTGCGGCTGATCCGCCACTGTGAACGCCTGGGGAGACCCCCCGTACCATCTCGAATCGGTGCTCTGCTGTAATCAACGGGCCTCGCACGCAGAGCGAGCGCACGGCTGCGATGTGTTCGTCAAATGTCACATTCATGCAACGCAGCCGCCCCTTGACCCTCGCAGAGACGCCGGGAAGCATCGATGAAGCGGCGTCCCGGGCCGTGGGGAGATACCCGGACCAGCCCAAGGAGGACCATGTCGGTCAGCCCCGCCTCGTCGCGCGCCGGATGGCATACGTCCCAACCCGCGGTCCCCGGTCGTCCCCCCGGCGGCCAGCGTCGTCCCGCCAACACCGCTGCCGCGCCCATGCTCACCGTCACCCTCAACATCCCCCTGGCCTGCGAGGAGTCGCTCACCCCGGCCGCCCGTCGGCTGCTCGACGCCGCCCGCGAGATGCTCGAACGCGGCGACGCGGTGGTCAGCGCGGGCACCGTCCCGGCCGAGCGCCGTCCCGACACCGTCCCGGGCGGCCGCGCTCCGGCCCGCCCGCTCGCCCCGACCATCCCGACCCTGCACATCCTCGCGTCGTCCCGGTCCGTGCTGCGCGACGGCGAGCCCTTGCCGCTGACCCGCCTGGAGTTCGACCTGCTGCTGCACCTGGTCGCCCACCCGCGCCGGGTGTTCACCCGGCTGCAACTGCTCAACGCGGTCTGGGGGTACGAGCACGCCGGCGTCCGCACCGTCGACGTGCACGTACGCCGGCTGCGCGGCAAGGTCGGTGTGGACGTCCCGCTCGTCACCACCGTCTACGGCGTCGGCTACCGGCTCGCCGACGACGCCCGCGTCACCATCGACCGCACCGGCTGACCACCCGGGACCACCACCCGACGATCGCCGCCGGACGGAGCCCCGACCGCCCGAACCGATCATGTGGTGACCCGCCCGCCCGCGCGGCACGATGGTCCGATGCGCGTGCGCCCGATCAGCCCCGACCGGCTCGTCACCGAGCTGGCCGAGCGTCTCGCCCGCACCGGGACGCCCGGCCGGCTGCGGGTCGCCGTGGACGGCCCGCCCGCCGCCGGGCCGGACACGCTCGCCGAAGCGCTGGTCGAACCGCTGCGTGCCGCCGGCCGTCCGGTGCTGCACGTCCGCGCCGACGACTTCCTCCGGCCCGCCTCGGTGCGCCTGGAGCACGGCCGCACCAACCCCGACGCGTACTACGAGGGCTGGCTCGACGAACCGGGACTGCGCCGCGAGGTGCTCGACCCGGCCGGCCCGGACGGCTCCGGCCGGCTGCTGCCGTCGCTGTGGGACGCCGACGCCGACCGGGCCAGCCGCGCGGCGTACGTGGATCTGCCGCCCGGCGGGGTGGTTCTGGTCAGCGGCGCGCTGCTGCTCGGCGGCGCGCTGCCGTTCGACGTCACCGTCCACCTCGTGCTCTCCCCGGCGGCGCTTGCGCGGCGCACCGACCCGGCGCTGCGGTGGACCCTGCCCGCGTTCGCCCGCTACGCCGGCGAGGTCGACCCGGCGTCCTTCGCCGACGTGGTGGTCCGGGCCGACGACCCGCGCCGTCCGGCGCTCGTCGAGGCCGCCTGACCAGCGGCTGCGGACTCACCGGAAACACTCAGGAAACAGCCGGTTTGACCCGCCGAGGGCGGGGGTAATCGCCCGGCTCACAGAGCACGGGTGATCTCGTCGCCCGCGCATCCACAGTCGGACCGGATCCGGGGCGCAGGCCGCCCCGGTCCGGTATGAGGGCGCAGGAAAGGCAGGCAGCGATGCTCGTCCACGACACGACAGCCACGGGCCGCTCCCAGGCGGAGGTCGACCAGATCCGGCAGTCCCTGCGGTCGCGGTACGACGAGCTGACCGCCGAGTACGAGCAGACCGTGGCGCAGAGCCAGGTGCTCCGGCTGGTGGAGGTCGGCGACACCGCCGGCGACGACCAGGCCGACAGCGGCACCAAGACCGCCGAGCGGGACACCGCGCAGTCGCTGCTGCGCACCATCCTGGACCGGCGGGCCCAGTTCGAGCACGCGCTGACCCGCCTGGACGAGGGCACCTACGGCTTCTGCGAGGGCTGCACCGCGCCCATCCCGGTGGAGCGGCTGGAGATCTTCCCGTCCGCCACCTCCTGCGTGGCCTGCAAGCAGACCCGGGAGCGGCGGGCGGCCTGAACGCCGTTCCGGTTGCCGGTCGGTCCTCCGACGCGGTGGACTGTCCCCATGGGTGAGATCAAGGTGGGCACCGCCTCGTGGACCGACCGGACCCTGCTCGACTCCGGCTGGTACCCGGCGAGCGCCGACACACCGGAGAAGCGGCTGTCCTACTACGCCCGGCAGTTCCCGCTGGTCGAGGTGGACGCCACCTACTACTCGCCACCGGCCGAGCGCACCGCCCGGTTGTGGGCCGAACGCACCCCGGCCGGGTTCACGTTCAACGTCAAGGCGTTCAGCCTGCTGACCGGCCACCCCACCCGCGTCTCCGCGCTCTACAAGGACCTGCGCCCGGAGACGGACAAGCGCAACGTCTACCCGGACGACCTGCCCGCGCAGGCGTACGAGGAGGTCTGGACCCGGTTCCTGTCCGCCCTCGACCCGCTCGTCGAGGCCGGCAAGCTGGGCGCGCTGCTGTTCCAGTTCCCGCCCTGGTTCACCATCAAGCGGGCCAACAAGGAATACCTGCTGGAGGTGGAGCGGCGGTGCGCGCCGCTGCGCCCGGTCTTCGAGTTCCGGCACGCCTCCTGGTTCGACGGCGACAACGCCGAGGAGACGCTCGGTTTCCTGCGCGAGCACGAGCTGCCGTTCGTCTGCGTGGACATGCCGCAGGGACACAAGTCGTCCATTCCCCCGGTGCTGGCCGCCACCGCGGACCTCGCTGTGGTCCGGTTCCACGGGCACAGCGACAAGTGGACGAGCAAGGACATCCACGAGAAGTTCGGCTACGACTACTCCAAGCGGGAACTGCGCGACTGGGCGCCGAAGCTGCGCGAGCTGGCCGGCCAGGCCGAGCAGACGCACGTGCTGATGAACAACTGCTACCAGGACTACGCGCAGCGCAACGCCACCACGCTCGCCGGCCTCCTGGACGCCTGAGCGTCTCACCCGGTACGGGTGAGGCCGGCTCACCCGCCCCCGCCGCAGCATGGACCGTGGGCGCCGGCTCGGGCGCCGCGACGAGGAGGTGGGTCATGACGGTACGGGTGGTGGCGGACCGACGCCGCGGTGGCGTACTGCACGTGGTCGGCAGCTCCGAGGCGCCACGGCGGGGCGAACGGCCCGGCCGGTTCAGCCCGACCCGGCTGTGGCGGGGCCCCAGCGGCCCGCCGCGCCGCGCCGACGACCGACGCTGGGAGACCGAAGCACGGGGGTGAGCCCGATGGCCGAACAGCTGTTGTCCGCGTTCGAGTCCTCGCTGGACAAGACGAACGTGATCCTCAAGGAGATCGAGTCCGCGTACGGCTGGCCGAAGGAACAGCGCAACCAGTCCTATGCCGCGCTGCGTACCGTCCTGCACCTGCTGCGGGACCGGCTGCCGGTGCAGGAGAGCACCGAGTTCGCCCAGCAGTTGCCGGTGCTGGTGCGCGGGATCTACTTCGACGGCTGGCAGCCGGAGAACGTGCCGATCAAGCTGAACCGCGACGACTTCCTGTACGAGGTGCGCCAGGGCTTCCCGTACGACGCCGAGGGCGGCGCGCAGCGGGTGGTGCAGGTCGTGCTGGACACGCTGCGGCGGCACGTCACCCAGGGCGAGTGGGAGGACGTGAAGGCCACCATGCCGGGTGACCTGCGTCAGATGATTCCCTGATCCGGCACCGGACCGGCCCGTCCCGCCCCCTCGGCGGGGCGGGCCGCCGGCTCGGCCGGGTCTCGCAGCCGCTTGACGTGCGTGAGGTGGCGGCTCATCTTCACCGCCACGCAGAAGTCGCCGGGCGTACGCTCCCGCCAGTCCCGGTAGTGCCAGCCCGACGTGCCGACCAGGAACGTCGCCGCGCCCTAGTGAAGGTTGATCTGGAAGACCTCGAACGTGGCGCCGAACCGCGTGCCGAGCCGGCTGCCGGCCGGCCGGGCCATGCCCTCCAGGAACTCCTCGGCGTCGAAGCCGCCGTCGCCGAGCCCGCTCAGGTACGCCCCGTGCGCCCGCAGCGACGCCACGCCCCGGTCGAAGGTGCCGGTCACGTCCACCCCGTGCCGTGCCGCCGGCGATCCGGCCGCCCACACCTCACGCACCCGCGACCACGGCTGCGTGCCGTCGGTGAGCTGCTCCGGGAAGATCCACCGGTTGCCGGCGTCGCGGACCGCGTCCAGCGTGGCCCGGCCGCAGGCGATGTGGTCGGCCTGGTTCAGCGCGTACGCCCCGTCCCACGTCTCCCGGAAGTTGTTGGTCAGCACCACGTCCGGCCGGTGCCGGCGCACCACGGCGGCGATGGCCCGGCGCAGCGGCACGCCGTACTCCAGCAGCCCGTCGGGTAGGCCGAGGAACTCGACCTCCGACACCCCGACCACGGCGGCGGAGGCCCGCTGCTCCTCCTCGCGCACCACCCGGGCGCGTTCCGGCGTCATCCCGTCGATGCCCGCCTCGCCGCTGGTGAGCAGGCAGTACACGACCTCCTTGCCCTGCCCGGTCCAGCGCGCCACCGCGGCGGCGGCGCCGAACTCCAGGTCGTCGGGGTGGGCCACCACTGCGAGCGCCCGCTGCCAGTCCTCGGTCAGCGGGGTGAGCGGCTCCGGCTGCGTCACGTGCGTCTCCTCGCGTCGTCCTCCCGCCATCCTGGCATCCACCCGTCCCGGCCGCTTGCCCCGCGAACCGTCCGTACGGCGGCGTAAGGGCGTCTACGGTGTGGTTAGAGAAGATCGGGCGTGGGGTACCACCCGCTGCACACGGACCCCGGCACCACGCGGGGCGGCACACCGAGGGAGCACCCATGGCATTGAACGACGACGACATCCAGAGCAGCGGCGGCAGCGGCCTGGAGGGCCCGGCCGAGGTCAGCACGACGGTGGCGCGGACGGCGGCGCGGAGGGTCCTGCTGACGGCGGCGCGACTCCGGGTCAGCACGACGGTGGCGCGGACGGCGGCGCCGAGGGTCCGGCCGACGGCGGCGCGACCCCCGGCCAGCGCGACGGCGGCGCCGACGGCAGCGCCTGACACATGAGCACCACGCACGTCGACCCGCCGGGTGGCCACGGCCGCCCGGCGGTTCCGTTCTCCGCGACCGAGGCGCTGGCCCGGTGCGTGGCGGTGGAGCCGGCCAAGTTCGCCGCCGACCACTGGGGGCGCAGCCCGCTGCTGTCCCGCGCCGCCGAACTGCCCAACCCCGACGGCTTCACCGACCTGCTCAGCCCCGCCGACGCCGACGAGCTGCTCAGCCGCCGCGGTCTGCGTACCCCGTTCCTGCGGGTGGCCAAGGACGGCCAGCTCGTGCCGGCGGCGCGGTTCACCGGCGGCGGCGGCGCGGGCGCCGAGATCGGCGACCAGGTCCTCGACGAGAAGGTGCTGGCGCTGTACGCCGACGGCGCGACGCTGGTGTTGCAGGGCCTGCACCGCACCTGGCCGGCGATCGTCGACTTCGCCCGCGACCTGGGCACCGCGCTGGCCCAGCCGTTGCAGGTGAACGCCTACCTGACGCCGGCCGGCAGCCAGGGCTTCGCCACCCACTACGACACGCACGACGTGTTCGTGCTCCAGGTGGACGGGCGCAAGCACTGGCGGATCCACCCGCCGGTGCTGGCCGACCCGCTGGAGCGCCAGCCCTGGGGCGGCCGGGCCGACGAGGTGTCCGCGACCGCCGAGGGCCGCCCCGAACTGGACGTGGTGCTCGAACCGGGCGACGCGCTCTACCTGCCGCGCGGCTGGCTGCACAGCGCCCAGGCGCAGGAGTCCAGCTCGTTGCACCTGACAGTGGGCATCCGGGCGCTGACCCGGTACGCGGTGGTCGAGGAGCTGCTCGCCCTCGCCGCCGAGGACGCGCGGCTGCGCGCGAGCCTGCCGTTCGGTCTCGACCTGGCCGACCCGGACGCGATCGAGCCGGAGCTGACCGAGACCGTCGAGGCGCTGCGCGACTGGCTGCTGCGGGCCGACCCGGCGGCGGTGGCCGGCCGGCTGCGTGCCCGGGTCTGGCCGGCCGCCCGCCCGGCGCCGATCCGGCCGCTGGCCCAGGCGCAGGCACTGGCCCGGCTGACAGCGGACAGCGAGGTCGCGGTGCGTGGGGGGCTGCGCTGGCAGCTCACCCCGGCCGCCGACGGACGGGTCACGCTGCGCGTGCCGGACCGGACGCTCACGCTCCCCGGCACCTGCGAGGCGGCGCTGCGCGCGCTGCTCACCGGCGAGGTCACAAGGGTCGGCGACCTCCCCGGCCTCGACGACGACGCCGACCGCCTGACACTGACCCGCCGCCTGCTCAAGGAGGCCGTCCTGACCCCCGCCTGACGGGCGCGATCATGAGGTCGACCGGCGGCGCGACGGCGTGTCGCGCCGCCGACTCCATGATCGCCGGCGGTCAGCGGGTGTATGTCGCAGTGAGCAGGAGCAGCGTCGTCACCAGGCCGGATACGGCCACCACGATCATCGGGCGCGGGGTCAGCACCGCGTGGCGGCGGTCGGCCAGCAGCCGGGCGGGCGCCAGCCCGATCACCGGGCCGAGCAGCGTCACCACCAGCGCCAGCACCGGCAGGCCCACCGCCAGGTCGCCGCTGGCACCGGCGGCCAGCGCGCGCGCAGCCACCCCCAGGGCGTACGCCACCAGCGCCCCGCCGATCCCGCACGCGACCAGCAGCGGGTTCACCGAGCCGGGCAGCTCGCCCGGCGCCCCGGTGCGGTCCAGCAGCTCCCGGACCGCCCGCAGCAGCGGCACCGGGTCACCGGCGGCGCCGCGTACCGGGCCGGGCGGGTCACCGAGCCGCCGGGCGCCCACACCGAGCCGGGCCCGCAACTGCGTCCACAGGTGAGTGACCTCGCCGTCGACGCGCTCCACCATCCGGGACGCCTCGGCCACCTCCGCCTCGGCCTGCCGCACCTGCTCGGCGGCCTCGGCGACCGCCCGGTCCGCGGCGGCCACCTGCTGGGCGTACCAGGTGTGCGCCTCGGCCCGCTGGGCGGACACCCGGGAGGTCAGCTCGGCGAGCCGGCGGATCTGCGCGTTGTACGTCTCACTGGCAACCGGTTCGTTCATCGGGACGGACCATAAGGGATGATCACCTGTCCGGTGCGGTGCACCGCGCGGTCGAAGTAGAGACCGCGCCACGGCCGGGGATACCAGTCCGGCCCGCCGCTGCCCGGGTAGAGCGAGGAGCCCAGCTCACCGCCCTGCACGTCCAGCGCCACCCAGGCGCCGATCTGGTCGGTGCGCGCGCCCGCGCCGCCCAGGTCGACGCGCATCCGGGCCACGCCGCGCCACCACGCCAGCACGTGCGTACGCCGCTCCGGCCCGTCGTGCAGGATCCGGCGCAACTGCTCCAGCCCGGTGCGCGTCCCGGCCTTGCCGGCGAGCGCCGCGGCGGCCGCGTCCACCGCGTACAGCAGCAGGAAGTGCGGGGTACGCGCCGCACCCGGCGCGCCGAGTCCGTCGCCCACCTCGGCCATCAGCTCCGGCACCGTCTCCTCGTCGTACCAGGAAGCGTCGCCTTCCAGGTCCTCGTACAGGGCGCGGGCGGCCGGGTCGGCGTCCGGGTCCAGGCAGGCGATGGAGAACCGGGCGGTGCCGGGCCGGTACTGCCGGGCCAGCGACCGGGCGGCGGCGTCGAGCACCGCGCACGCCTCGTCCACCCGGGTGCCGAGCACCGCCAGGTTGCGGCCGGGAGCGCGGGGCAGCCGCAGCGCCGCCGAGCGGGACTGCACGTCGATGATCTCGCCGAGCAGCGCCACCGGGCTGCGGGGCACGCCCTGCTCCGGCGCGGTCAGCGCGCGGAAGTCCGGCGCGTCGGCCAGCTTCGGGATCGCGTCGCCGTCGAACAGCCGGGCCGGCGCGGCGTCCTGCGGGCGCATCCGCCACAGCCGGTGCTGAAGCTCGCTCCACGTCTCCCAGTCGCTCGCCGACGGGATCCGGGCCACCTCGTTCCCCTCGGCCAGGCCCGACTCGGCGTTGATCACCGCGTGGTGGCGGGGCAGCGACTGCGCCGCGTCGTTGCGCTCGGCCAGGATGCGCAGCGCCTTCGGCAGCGCGATCCGCAGCGTGAACTGGGCGACCAGCGCGGGCCGCCCCCACAGCGCCTCGATGCCGCGCACGTCCTGCGAGGCCAGCACCAGGTGGATGCCCTGCGACCGGCCCCGCCGGGCCAGGTCCTCCAGCAGGTCGGCGGCCTCCCGGGCGACCACGTCCCGGCCGGCGAGCAGCGCCTGGAACTCGTCGACCACCGCGACGATGCGCGGCCAGTGCCCGTCCGGGTCCACCGCGCGCAGCTCGGCCAGCTTGGTGACCTCGTGCTTCTTCGCGGCGTCGGCGCGCCGGCGCAGCTCCTCGGCGAGGAAGCGCAGCAGCGCCAGGCCGAACTCCCGGTCGGTGTTGACGTTGATGCCGACCAGCCGCATGTGCGGCAGCCAGCTCGGGTCGCGGCGGCCCTGCGCGAACCGGGCGAAGGACACGCCCTCCTTGAAGTCGAGCAGATAGAACTCCAGCTCGGCGGGGGAGTAGCGGGCGGCGAGCGCGCCGATCCAGGCGAAGATCAGGTTCGTCTTGCCGGTGCCCGACGGGCCGCCGATCAACGCGTGCGGCGGGTAGTCGCCGAGCGTGAGCAGCACCTGCCGCCCGTGCGGGCCCTCGCCGATCGGGGCGCTGAGCCCGTGCGCCGAGTCCTCCCGCCAGTACTCGTCCGGCGGCGGGAGCAGGTCGGTGAACGGCGTCGGCGGCGGGCCGGCGGCCACCCGGGAGGCGACGGTGCGGCAGGTCTCGGTGACCAGGGCGGGCGGCGGCGGCGCGTCGAGCACCACCGGCAGCCCGGCCACCCGGGCGTCGTCCGGCTCCACCGTGATCCGGGTGACGGTCGGGTCGTCGGGCAGCTCGATGCCGCGGACCACCAGGTGCACGCCGCAGGCCGCACCGGTACGCACCACCCGGTCGAGCTGGCCGCGCTCGTGCCGGGACAGCTCGTCGCCGCCGAGCAGCACCGCCACCCGCCACGGCTCCGGCCGGCGTCCGGTGGCGGCGGCCAGCTCGCGCAGCGAGCCGTACTCACCGGCGAGCACCGTGGCGTTGATCCGGCGGATCTGCTCCACCAGGTCGTCCAGCAGGCGGCCCAGCCCGCCCGGCCCGACGAACGTGAGCAGCCCGGCCGTACCCAGCGGCGCGAATCCGGCCAGACCGCCGCCCAGGTGCTCCGGGTCGTACCCGTACAGCCGCACCGCGCCCGGGTCGGCCCGCCCGACCGAGCGCAGCAGCAGCGCGGGGACCACGGCGGCGAGCCCGTCCCGGTCGCCGCCGGCCAGGTGCGCGTGCCCGGCGTCCAGGAGCGGGACCAGCGCCGGCACCGGTTCGGCGCCGTCGAGGCGTACCGTGCCGACCCGCAACGCGCCGGGCGGCTCGGACCGGCCGGCGGGGGTGGCCTGCCAGCGGTCCCAGGGCGCGGACGCCGCGCCCGGCGCCTCCCGCTGTGCCGCGGCGGCGGCCCGCCGGGCCAACTCGGCGAGGCGGGCCGTGTGCCGGGCGTCGATCTCGGCCAGGCGCCGGTCGCGGGCGGCGCCCACCCGGGCGGGCACGGCCGCGGCGGCCCGGCGGGTACGCGCCAGCCGCTCCCGGCTCGCGGTCAGCTCGGCCTCGGCGGCGGTGAGCCGGGTACGGGTGGCGCCCAGGGCCTCGGAGAGCATCCCCCGGACCCGCGTCACCAGTTGAGCGCGGACGTCAGCCACGGGACGGCTCCCGATCGTCGTTGTCCTTGGGCAGGTCCCGGCCGAGCCGGTCGAGCAGCACCCCGGTGAGCACACCCGCGGTGACCGCCGGGTCGGCCGCGTGCGGCTGCTCCGCGTCGTCGTCGCGGCGCGGTGGGGGCATCCGGCACACCCGGGTCAGCAGCGTGTCCAGCACCGGCCGCGGCAGCCCGGGCAGCAGGTCGCGGACCCGGGAGTCCAGCGCGCCGCGCAGCCGGGGCAGGTCGTCCGCACGGGGCGGATGGCCGAGCAGCTCACCGGCCAGCTCGCGCAGCAGCGGCGGGGTGATCGCGGCCAGCCCCAGCCCCACGTCGGCGTGCGCCCGGCGCAGCTCGCGGTGCAGCCGGTCCCGGTCACCGGAGCGGATCCCGGCGACCACCCGGCGCAGCAGCTCGTGGGAGTCCTCGACGCGTTCGTCCGGCTCGTCCGGCGCGCCCTCCCGGCCGCCGGTCAGCTCCGCCACCCGCACCGCCCACCAGCGCCGTACCGCCGGCTGCTCACCCGGCTCGGCGGCCGGGCCGGCCGCGGGCGGCTCCTCGCCGCGCGGCGTGTCGTGCTTCGGCGGCCGCTCGCCCGGCGGCGCCGGCCGCGCCCCGTCCGGCGCCAGCCCGATCGCGGCCAGGTACGCGGTGAGCTGCTCCTGCGCCACGCGCAGCGCGTAGCCGGCGGTCTCGGCGTGCTCGGTGGCCGAGGACAGCTCCGGTACCCCCATCGGGTCGGACGACTCCTGGCGCACCCAGCGCAGCCGCTCCTGCGCCTGACCGAGCTTCTCCAGCGCGGCGGCGAGCTGCGCCAGCGGCAGTTCCTCGGCGGCGGCGCGCACCTGCGCGCCGATGTCCTCGACTATGGACACGGCCGGCCTCAGAGCGTCGCGACGTAGAGCTGTGCCTGTTCCACCGCGACCAGTGTCGCGGCCAGACACTCCTCCAGTTCCTGGCCCGCCTGTGTCAGCGAGGCCTGGGCCGCCTCGACCGTCTCGTGACCGCTGCCCTCCAGCGCGCCGGCCAGCGTCTGCTGCGCCTCGGCCAGCTTCTCGCCGGCTGCCTGCACCGCTGTCTGGCCGTCACCGATCTGCTGGAGAGCGACATCGATGGCGGCCTTCAGCTCGGCGACGCTCGCCACGGGGACCTCCTGGGGGCGGAAGAGATCTCCATTACAACCCATCGGAACGGGTGGACGAACATCCACCCTCGCGTGGTTGCGGCCCTCGTGTCCGGTTCCCGCGTTGACGTGCGCGAAGACCCCGGCCGGCGGTCCCGCCGGCGGACGCCGTGGTCCCGCTCGCGGGACCGGCCGGGCTAAGGGCGCAGCCAGCGCGGGCCGCGTACCTCCGCGCCCAGCGCGGTCACCCGCTCGCGCAGCTCCCGGTCGGCGGTGACCACCACCCGCCGCCGATCCGGTGCCGCGGCGACCAGCTCGACCATCGTGTCGTCGCCGGAGCCGGGCGCGGAGACCACCTCCACGCCGGGCGCGGGTGCCACGTGCCGGGCCGCGCCCTCCACCACCAGCACCACCTGCACCGGTGGCGGCAGCTCCGGCGGCACGCCCGCCTCGCCGACGGGCGCCAGCGCGTCGCGCAGCCGGACCGCCGCGCCGGCCCGGTCGCGCCACCAGCCGTCCGGGCGCGAGCCCACCACGTTCGCGCCGTCCACGATCAGCAGCGGTCTGCTCTCCATGCTCCCCAGCCTGCCATCCGGTCGCGTTTGTCGCGCCGACCGCCGGGTAGCCACCGCCGACCGTGCCGCGCGTGCCGGGTGCCGGTCGTGCCGACTGACTGCGGAGGACGAGATGATGGGACCGGGTGACTTCGGCAACGACCCCTGGGACGAGTTCCTGGCCCGATACTTCGGCCGGGGCGAGGGGGGACGCCGGCCGGCGCACCGGGTCGACATCACGCGCCTGATGACCGCCGACGCCCGGGAGATGCTCGCCGACGCGGCCCGCCGCGCCGCCCAGAAGCACAGCAACGACCTGGACACCGACCACCTGCTCTGGGCGGCGTTGCAGCGCGAGCCGTTGCGTGACCTGGTCCGCCGGGCCGGCGCCGACCCGGACGCGCTGCTGGGCGCGCTGGGCGGGCGCGGTGAGGGCGCACCGCGCGGCGAGGTGCCGCCGAACCTGTCGCTGACCCCGGCCGCGAAGCGGGCGCTGCTGGACGCGCACCAGCTGTCCCGCGCCATGGGCGCCAACTACATCGGTCCCGAGCACATCCTGATGGCGTTGCCGCTGAACCCCGAGTCGCCGGCCGGCCGGATGCTCGCCGCCGGCCGGATCCAGCCCGAATCGTTGCAGGCGGCCAGCGCCGAGCGCGGCGCGGCGAACGCCCCGCGCCCGGACCGGGGCACCCCGACGCTCGACCAGTACGGCCAGGACCTCACCGAGCTGGCCCGGATGGACCAGATCGACCCGGTGATCGGCCGGGCCGACGAGATCGAGCAGGCGGTGGAGATCCTGTCCCGGCGGACCAAGAACAACCCGGTGCTGATCGGTGAGGCCGGTGTCGGCAAGACCGCGATCGTGGAGGGCCTGGCCGAGCGGATCTGTGACGGCGATGTGCCGCAGACGCTGATCGGCAAGCGGGTGATCCAGCTCGATCTGTCCGGCCTGGTCGCCGGCACCCGCTACCGGGGTGACTTCGAGGAGCGCCTGAAGAAGGTGATCGACGAGATCCGCGCCCACCGCGAGGAGCTGATCATCTTCCTGGACGAGATCCACACGCTGGTCGGCGCGGGCGGCGCCGGCAGCGAGGGCGGAATGGACGCGTCGAACATGCTCAAGCCCGCCCTGGCGCGCGGCGAGCTGCGGGTGATCGGCGCGACCACGCTCGACGAGTACCGGCGCAGCATCGAGAAGGACGCCGCACTGGCCCGCCGGTTCCAGCCGGTGCTGGTGCCCGAGCCGACGGTCGACGACACCATCGCGATCCTGCGCGGCCTGCGCGACCGGTACGAGGCGCACCACCAGGTCCGGTTCACCGACGAGGCGCTGATCGCCGCCGGTGAGCTGTCCGACCGGTACGTCACCGACCGGTTCCTGCCGGACAAGGCGATCGACCTGATCGACCAGGCCGGCGCGCGGGTGCGGCTGCGCACCCGTACCCCCGCCGAGGACGTGCGCGAGCTGGAGCAGCAGCTCGACGAGACGCGCCGGGACAAGGAGCAGGCGGTCTCCGACGAGCAGTACGAGCGGGCCTCCGCGCTGCGCGACCGGCTCGCCGAACTGGAGGACCAGGTCCGCCGCGCCCGCGGCGACGAGGGCCCCAGCCACGTGCCCGAGGTGGGGCCGACGGAGATCGCCGAGGTGGTCTCCCGGGCCACCGGCATCCCGGTCACCCAGCTCACCGAGGAGGAACGCGACCGGCTGCTGCGCCTGGAGGGGCACCTGCACGAGAAGATCATCGGCCAGGACGACGCGGTCAGCGCCGTCGCCGAGGCGGTACGCCGCTCCCGCACCGGGCTGGCCGACCCGGACCGGCCGATGGGCAGCTTCCTGTTCCTCGGCCCGACCGGCGTCGGCAAGACCGAGCTGGCCCGCGCGCTCGCCGAGGCGCTGTTCGGCGAGGCGGACCGGATGGTCCGGGTGGACATGAGCGAGTTCCAGGAACGGCACACGGTCAGCCGGCTGGTCGGCGCCCCGCCCGGGTACGTCGGCTACGAGGAGGCCGGTCAGCTCACCGAGGCGGTCCGCCGCCGCCCGTACGCGGTGGTGCTGCTCGACGAGATCGAGAAGGCGCACCCGGACGTGTTCAACATCCTGCTCCAGGTGCTCGACGACGGCCGGCTCACCGACAGCCAGGGCCGCACCGTGAACTTCAAGAACACCGTCCTGATCATGACCAGCAACCTCGGCTCGGAGCTGATCACCGGCACCCAGCGCACCGTCGGCTTCGCCACCGGCGGGCCCGGCGAGCAGGAGAGCGACGAACTGCGGGAGCGGCTGATGCGCCGGCTCCAGGAGAACTTCCGCCCGGAGTTCCTCAACCGCATCGACGAGGTGATCATTTTTCAGCGGCTGGAGGCCGAGCAGCTCCGCCAGATCACCGGGCTGCTGCTGGAGGAGACCCGCCGCCGCATGCACGCCCAGGACATCCAGGTCGACTTCAGTACGGCGGGCGTCGACTGGCTCGCCGAGCACGGCTACCAGCCGGAGTTCGGCGCCCGGCCGCTGCGCCGGGTGATCCAGCGCGAGGTCGACAACCGGCTGTCCCGGATGCTGCTGGAGAACGAGGTCTCACCGGGGCAGAAAGTCACCGTCGACACCCGTGACGACCAGCTCGTCTTCGACGTCGCCGCCGGTGAGCGGGGCTACACGCCGGCCACCACGTCCCATCCCCGATGACCGGCCGGGGCCCGTCCCGGCCGGGCCGGGACGGGCCGTCACCGAAGGACCGGAGGGCGGACATGACCGAACCCGAGGAAGTCCCCGACGACGACACCGGGGCCGGTGAACCGATCGAGGCGGCCCCGACGGCGAACCCGTCCCGGGTCCGGGTGCCGCCGGAGGGTCTGAAGCAGCACACACCGAACGAGGGCGAGCCGGCACCCGGGCCGCCGCCGGGAGAGGAGGCGTGATGGTACGCGAGGCGCGACTCGACCCCGAGGTCGAGGTGATCTGGGACGACTTCCACGCCGAGGTGAACGTGTCCTCCGAGACGCTGCGGCAGTGGCTGCTGACCCGCGGCTCGGGAGAGGAGGCGTTCGGTCCGGGCCCGGACCTGGACCTGCCCGAGCCGGGCCGACAGATCCTCGCCGTGCTGCGCAAGCGCAAGGTGGACCTCACGCCGGAGGACATCGAGGTGATGCGGGAGGCGATCAGCCGGATCCGGGAGCTGACCGCGCAGCGGCCACGCCGGGGCAACGCCGACGACGAGTGGCGCCACGCCCTGCTCGACCTCGGTCACGACGTACTCGTCGAACGCTGAGCCGGTGCGGCGGCGCCCGGGCGGACCACCCGCCCGGGCGCCGCCCGCTACTCCGACTCCAGGCTGGGCAGCCGCAGCCCGGCCGCGTCCGCCGCGGCCTGCCGGTCGGCCCGGGCGCGTTCCTCGCGGCTGAGCAGGTTGGCGTACTCGGTCACGTCGGCCGGCCCCGGCACCTCCGGCAACCGGCGCAGGAACGCCTCCACCTCGGCGGCGGCGGTGGTGTGCGCGGTGGCCGCCTGGCGCAGCAGCTCCCGCTGGTCGGCGGCCGGATACAGATCAGTCATGTCGCCGGTGATACCCGGGTTCAGGCGATTCGCACCCCGCCCGAGCCGTTGGGCTGCACGCCGAACTCCGGGTGCGCCAGCAGCCAGCCCAGGTATTCCGGATGGTTCGCCAGCGCGTCCGTGTACGCGGCGACGGCCGCCGCCAGCACCGGCTCGGCCACCGCCGCGGCCGGCACGTCCGGATGCCAGCCCAGCAGCAGCCGCCAGCGCAGCGGCGTGCCGGCGAGCCTGCGGGTGACCAGCCCGGCCACCGGACGGAACGTGGCCTGGCACAACGCCACCGCCTCGCCCGCGTCCACCAGGTCCAGCGCGGCCCGCACGTCCGCCTCGTACACCTTCTTCGGGGTGAAGCCGGAGCGGGCGCAGGCGGCGGCGAAGCAGTCGCCGAAGCAGCCGTCGCCCGGCGCGGCCACCCACCGCTCGCGCCGCAGGTCGACCAGGTCGACGTCGGCGCGGCCGGCCAGCGGGTGGGTCTGCGGCAGCAGCACGCAGATCGGCTCGACCGCCACCTCCCGCCAGCTCAGCCCGAACCCGGCCGACGGCGTCGAGTCGCCGCACACCCCGGTCAGCGCGAAGTCGAGCCGGCCACCGGCCACCATCTGCGCGAGTTCGTCCACCGACCACGAGCCGTACGTGGTGATCTGCGCGTCCGGACGCTCGGCGGCCAGCCGGTGCACCAGCCGGCCCAGGATCGGGCTGTTCACGCCGCCGAAGCGGTACCGGCGCAGCGGATCGCCCGCACCGGCCATCCGGGCCGCCTCGTCCCGCAGGCCCTTCATCGCCGGCAGCAGCACCCGCGCCCGGTCCAGCACCAGCTCACCCAGCGCGGTCGGGCGGGCGCCGCGGCGGTCCCGTTCGAACAACGGCCCGCCCAGCGCCCGTTCGATCCGCTGAAGCTGGGCGGTCAGCGCCGGCTGGGCCAGGCCGAGCGCCGAAGCGGCCTTGGTGACGCTCCCCGTCTCCGCGATCGCGCAGACCACACGCAGGTGTCGCAGCTCCAGATCCATACCGTGACGGTAGGACCACGAACCGATACACGGAAGGGGCGATCGGCTCACCCCTCGCGGCGATGTTCCAGGTCGCTCAGCCGCGTACGCCGTCCGGTGACCGCGTCGCGCACCTTGTCCAGCACCCCGACCGCCGGTTCGACGATCTTGTTCCAGGGCGGCGTGGCGGGCGTGCCGGGGTGCGGACGGGTCGGCGCCGCCTCCTCCGCGATCTCCCACCGGTTGCCCAGCCGGATCAGCTCGGCGTCGCTGGCCACCTCCCGCAGCGGCGTGACCAGCGCCGCGACGCGGCTGACGTGCCGGCGTACCCGCTCGGCCACGTCGGCGACCGCCGGGTCGTCCGCGCCGGACAGCTCCTTGAGCGCGGTCAGCAGCCCGGCGTCCGCCTCGATCTCCCGCTCGACCAGCTCCGCGGCGTCCGGCACGGCGGCGCGGGCCGCCGGGAACAGGTACTGCTCCTCGGCGGACAGGTGCCGGGACACCGCAGCGGTCAGGACGTCGAGCACCTCGCGCCGGCCGGCGGCGTCCAGCGTCGGGTCGGTGACCCGGTCGGCCAGCCCCAGCAGCACCCGGTGCTCGGTGTCCACGAGTTCGGCGACGCTGCGCCCACCCGGCCGGTACGTGTCGTCGGCGGCGGGCGGCAGCGGCGGCAGGGGGACGGTCATGGTGCCCTCCTCGTGACGGCCGGAGTCGATGTCCGGGCGGTCCGGCGGTACCCGGCCGGACGATCCGCGAAACCGCCGCCCGACACCGGCGGCCCGCGACCACCTCACCTGCTGGTATAAGGAAGCGATGACGAGCGACGCCGCCCCCGCCCGACCCGACGCCACCGACGAGGTCGTGGACCTCTGCCGCGACCTGCTGCGCATCGACACCACCAACACCGGCGACAACGACACCAGCGCGGGGGAGCGGCGCGCCGCCGAGTACGTGGCGGAGAAGCTCGCCGAGGTCGGCGTCGACGCCGAGATCCACGAATCCGCGCCCGGCCGGGCCAACCTGGTCGCCCGGATCCCCGGCACCGAGCCCGGCCGCGACGCGCTGCTGGTGCACGGCCACCTCGACGTGGTGCCCGCCGACCCGGACGAGTGGTCGGTGCACCCCTTCTCCGGCGAGATCCGCGACGGCTACCTGTGGGGCCGCGGCGCGATCGACATGAAGGACTTCGACGCGATGGTGCTCGCCGTGGTCCGCGACTGGCAGCGCACCGGCGTCCGCCCCCGGCGCGACGTCGTGCTCGCGTTCACCGCCGACGAGGAAGCCGGCAGCGACTACGGCGCGCACTTCCTCACCCGGCGCCACCGGGACCTGTTCGACGGCTGCACCGAGGCGATCGGCGAGGTCGGCGGCTTCTCCTACTCCGTCGACGAGCAGCGCCGCCTCTACCTCATCGAGACCGCCGAGAAGGGCATCGACTGGCTGCGCCTGCACGCCAAGGGCCGGCCCGGCCACGGCTCGATGGTGCACGACGACAACGCCGTCACCGCGCTCGCCGAGGCGGTCGCCCGGATCGGCCGGCACCGCTTCCCGGTCGTGATGACCGACACCGTACGAGCGTTCCTCGCCGAGGTCTCCGACGTGCTCGGCATCGAGATCGACCCGGACGACCCGGAGACCGCGATCGCCAAGCTCGGCCCGATCGCCAACATCATCGGCGCGACCGTCCGCAACACCGCCAACCCGACCCGCCTGGCCGCCGGCTACAAGGACAACGTCATCCCCGGCCGGGCCACCGCCACCATCGACTGCCGCAGCCTGCCCGGCCAGAGCGAGGAACTGGAGCGGCAGCTGCGCGAGCTGGTCGGGCCAGACATCGCCATCGAGTACGTCCAGCGCCAGCCGGCCCTGGAGACCACGTTCGACGGTGACCTGGTGGCGCACATGTCGGAGGCGCTGCGCGCCGAGGACCCGGGCGCGCACCCCGTGCCGTACATGCTCTCCGGCGGCACCGACGCCAAGGCGTTCTCCCAGCTCGGCATCCGCTGCTTCGGGTTCGCGCCGCTGCGGCTGCCCGCCGACCTCAATTTCTCCGGCCTGTTCCACGGCATCGACGAGCGGGTTCCGCTGGACGGACTACAGTTCGGCGTGCGGGTTCTGGACCGCTTCCTCCGTACCTGCTGACCGCGCCCGCCGCGGCGCCGCCGGCGCGGAACCTCCCCCCATCGCGAAGGGACTGCCACACATGACCGACCAGCACGGTGAGCTGGACGCCGCCCTCGAGCGGGTGATCGACGCGGCCCGCGCCCACCTGGCCGCCGTCCGGGCCGCCCAGGGCCGGATCGACGACGACGCCGTCTGGCAGGCGTACGTCGCGTTGAACAACGCCTCGTTCGCCTACGACGAGCAGCTGCTCGACGCGTTCGGCGAGGTGACGCCCTGGGACGTGGAGTCGATCGACCCGGACGAGGCCGACGAGCGCTTCGGCGCCGTCGAGGGCGGCGAGCCCACCGACCCGCACCCGCGGGTCATCTCGGTGCGGCAGCGGCGCGACTACCGGGTGCCCAGCGTCGCCGCGCTGCTGCGCGCGGCCGAGGCGGCCCGCCGGGAGGGCACCCCGGAGGAGGACGAGCCGGCGCCGGTGGAGGGCGTCGGCGAGGCGGTGCTGGAGCTGCTGCAGAGCGGCGACGGTTCGCTGTCCGCGCTCGACGTGCCGGAGCTGGAGCCGCTGGACGGTGTGGTGATGGTCAGCGAGGTCGGCACCCCCGTCGACCTGGAGTCGTTCGACGACGACGACCCGGTCGGCCCGTTCCAGCCGGCCGCCGACGACCGGCTGGTCGGCCGGCTCGACGAGCACCCGTTCATGGAGCTCGACGAGGAGCACGACCACGCGCACTAGGCCGTGCGCGTCCCCGGGGCGGCGCCGCGTCGCGCGGCCCCGGGGACGGGCCCCTCGTCAGTACGACAGACCCGGCTGCGACTGGTTGACCAGGCGGCGCCGAAGCACCACCTGCCGCGTGCCGTCCCGGTAGAGCCGCACCCGGGCCAGCTCCCAGCCGGAGAACTCGGCCTGGATCGCCAGCTGCGCCGCGGCGGTCAGCCGATCGACGTTCGAGGGCAACCGCAGCGGCGCGTATTCGTAGTCCATGCCCCTATGCTGCCCAGGTGGCGGGCCCTCCGCCACCCCCTGCGGGTGACCCGGATCGCCCTCGTACGGCTCACCCGTCGCGCTCCGGATAGCCCACCGGCACCGCCGACACGTCGTCCAGCGCCGTGACGATCTCCTCCGGCAGCGTCATCCGCTCCACCTGCAACGCGCCGAGCAGCTGCCCGACGGTGCGGGCGCCCAGGATCGGCGCGGTCACGCCCGGCCGGTCCCGCACCCAGGCCAGCGCCACCTCCAGCGGCGACACGCCGAGCCCGCCGGCCGCGATGGCGACCGCCTCCACGATGCTGGAGCAGCGCGGCTCCAGGTACGTCGCGACGAACCGCTCGAAGTGCGGCGACACCGCCCGCGAGTCGGCCGGGCGGCCGTTGCGGTACTTGCCGGTGAGCACGCCCCGGCCCAGCGGCGACCAGGGCAGCACGCCCAGCCCCATCCCGGCGCAGGCGGGCAGCACCTCCCGCTCCACGCCGCGCTCCAGCAGTGAGTACTCCACCTGCGCGGCGACCACCGGGGCGCGCCCCGGCCAGGCGGCCTGCCAGGCGGCGGCCCGGGCGGTCTGCCAGCCGGAGAAGTTCGACACACCCACGTAGCGGGCCTTCCCGCTGGACACCGCGTGGTCCAGCGCCGAGAGCGTCTCCTCCAGCGGGGTGTCCGGGTCGTACCCGTGCACCTGCCACAGGTCGACGTGATCGGTGCCCAGCCGGCGCAGCGAGGCGTCCAGCGTACGCAGCAGGTGACCGCGCGATCCGTCCCGGCGGCGGCTGCCCGGCCGCAGGCCCGCCTTGGTGGCGATCAGCAGCTCGTCGCGGTCCACCAGGCTGCCCAGCAGCGAGCCGATCACCGACTCGGCGTCGCCGTCGGCGTACACGTCGGCGGTGTCGACGAGGTTGCCGCCCGCGTCGAGGTAGCTCTTCAGCTGGGCGGCCGCGTCGTCGGCGTCGGTGTCCCGTCCCCAGGTCATGGTGCCGAGCGCGAGCCGCGATACCGCCAGCCCGCTTCGGCCGAGCGGTCGCTGTTGCATGCGTGAACCTTATTTCGAACCCGGCGTCACGGATATCCTCGCCGCAGTCAACTTCCCGCGCGAGCTCCACCCGGTGTGACATGTTCGGGGCGAGCCGGACGTCGAGGGCGCCACGCTCATTGCGTAACCTGATGCGACCTGTGGTGCGGACGGTGGGAGGATCAGTGCGACTCGGGCTCAACCTCGGATACCAGACGGCGTGGAGCACGCCCTTCGACCACCTGGCGCTGGCCCAGGAGGCGGACCGGCTCGGCTACTCGGTGGTCTGGGCCGCGGAGGCGTACGGCTCGGACTCGCCGAGCATGCTGGCCTGGATCGCCGGTCAGACGGAGCGCATCGACGTGGGCTCCGCGGTCATGCAGATCCCGGCCCGTACCCCCGCCATGACCGCGATGACCGCCGCGACCATCGACACGCTCTCCGGCGGCCGGTTCCGGCTCGGCCTGGGCGTGTCCGGCCCGCAGGTCTCCGAGGGCTGGCACGGCGTGCGGTTCGCCAAGCCGCTGGCCCGCACCCGGGAGTACGTCGACATCGTCAAGCTGGCGGTGGCCCGCAAGGAGGTCGCGTACGACGGCGAGCACTACACGCTGCCGCTGCCCGACGGCCCCGGCAAGGCGCTGCGGCTGGGCTTCCACCCGCCGCGCGACCACATCCCGATCTACCTGGCCGCAGTCGGCCCGAAGAACCTGGAACTGGCCGGCGAGATCGCCGACGGCTGGCTGGCCGTCTTCTACTCACCGGAGTTCGCCGAGGAGCACCTCGCCTCGGTACGCGCCGGGCGCGCGGCGGCGGGCAAGGAACTGGCCGGCTTCGACGTGGTGCCGTCCGTGCCGGTCGTGGTCGGCGACGACATCGCCACCTGCGCCGAGCTGGTGCGCTGGTACGCCGCGCTGTACGTGGGCGGCATGGGCAGCCGCAAGCAGAACTTCTACAACCAGCTCGCCACCCGGATGGGCTACGGCGACGCCGCCCGCGAGGTCCAGGACCTCTACCTGGCCAAGCGGCAGCGCGACGCGGCCGCCGCCGTACCGATGGAGTTCATCGACCGCACCTCGCTGCTCGGCCCGAAGGAGCGCATCGCCGAGCGGATGCGGGAGTACGCCGCCGCCGGCGTGACCACGCTGTCGGTGTCGCTGTTCGTGGCCGACCGGGACAGCGGGGTGCAGACCCTGCGTACCGTCGCCGAGGCGCTGGAGCTGTCCGGAGTCGGCGAGTGACCTGGATCGAGGCCATCGTCCTGGGCCTGGTCCAGGGACTGACCGAGTTCCTTCCGGTGTCCTCGTCGGGGCACCTGCGGATCACCTCGGCCCTGTTCTTCGGCCGGGACGCGGGCGCGTCGTTCACCGCGGTGACCCAGCTCGGCACCGAGGCCGCCGTCCTGATCTACTTCGCCAAGGACATCTGGCGGATCGTCCGGACCTGGTTCGTCGGCCTGGTCGACCGTTCGGTGCGGTCGAGCCTCGACTACCGGATGGGCTGGTACGTCATCGTCGGCACCATCCCGATCGGCATCTTCGGGCTGATCTTCAAGGACCAGATCCGCACCGCCGGCCGGAACCTCTGGCTGATCTCCTGCACGCTGATCATCGGTGCGATGCTGCTGGCCTTCGCCGAGTACTGGGGCCGGCAGACCCGTACGCTGGAGAACTTCCGGATGCGCGACGGCGTCATCATGGGCTTCGCCCAGGCCGCGGCGCTGGTCCCCGGCGTCTCCCGCTCGGGCGGCACCCTGACCGCGGGCCTGCTGCTCAACCTCACCCGGGAGACCGCGGCCCGCTACTCGTTCCTGCTGGCGATCCCGGCCGTGGTGATCTCCGGCGTGTTCAGCCTCCCGGACGTCTTCGAGCCGTCCGCGCCGGGCACCGCCGCGCCGAGCGTGGCGCAGATGGTGATCGCGACGCTCATCGCGTTCGCCGTCGGCTACGCGGCCATCGCGTGGCTGCTGCGCTACGTCGCACACCACACGCTGTACGTCTTCGTGCTGTACCGGGTGGCGCTGGGCAGCCTGGTGATCTGCCTGCTGGCGACCGGCACGATCAGCGCGACCTGACGCTGTCTCCTGGCACGCGGAAAGGCCGGCACCCCGTTGGTTCGGGGTGCCGGCCTTCAGCTTGGTCTCACTTGTTGTCTTAGCTGTTCCAGTGCTGGGCGACGAGGTCGGCGGCCTGCTGCTCCCACTGGGCGTAGTGGTCCGGGTAGGCCGACACCTGGACGGTCTGGGCGGC